>WQZK01000026.1 GCA_009780765.1 Defluviitaleaceae bacterium | reverse complement strand
AATACCAAAAGAAAACGCATTTATTAATTCTAGTGCGTTTCTTGTTAATTTGTATTCTTTTTCTTGTGGATTATACGGGTCGGACATCCCACTTGTTAAAACAATTCCTGTTTCTATCTTACGGCGTAAATCGTTACGAATAATTTCAAGTGCATTCTTTTTTGCCCTTACTATGTCGAAATTACCATTCTTCTCATAATAATTACTCCGAGCGTAGCAATATATACACCCATGGCTACAACCACGATATATATTCATCACATAATCAAACGCCATATAATTCCTATTTGATGTGGCATTTGTTACTATTGTTTTTGCTTCAATAAATTCCATTATTCCAAATATTCGCCCATATTCCTAAACTTTTCGTATCTTTTTTGTAGAAGCTCGTCAGTTGAAAAGCTACGTAATTCATTAAATTCTTCGATTAAGCTAAGTTTGATTTCATTCGCCGTTAAGTCAAAGTCATTCTCTGCACCATCTTCATGTTCTTTAATAACTTTGTCTATTATTTCTATATCAAGTAAATCTCTTGCAGTCATCTTCATAAGCTCGGCAGCTTCGCCCGAACGCTTAACATCTTTCCACAAAATGCTGGCAAACCCTTCTGGCGATAAAATAGAGTAAACCGAATTTTCGAGCATCCAAACTTTATCTGCAAGAGCTAAAGCTATCGCCCCACCACTACCACCTTCGCCAATAATTATAGAAATAATTGGTACTTTTAGGCTGCTCATTTCAATTAAATTTCTGGCAATAGCCTCACCTTGGCCACGCTCTTCTGCACCAATACCACAAAAAGCTCCTGCTGTGTTGATAAAAGTTATCACAGGACGGTTAAATTTTTCTGCCTGTTTCATAAGGCGAAGAGCCTTGCGATACCCCTCAGGGTGAACCGAACCAAAGTTACGCAAAACATTTTCTTCTATCGTATGCCCTTTTTGGATACCGATAACCGTTACAGGCATACCGTTTAAAAGTGCAATTCCGCCAACAACAGCCTTGTCGTCGGCAAAAAGCCTGTCGCCATGAAATTCCACAAATCCATCAAAAATATGCTCAATATATTCAAGCGAAGTAGGCCTAGTAGTTTTTCTAACAATTTTAATTATATCTGCTACTGTATTCATAAAACTTCTTCGCCTCCGATACTATGAATTTTTAAGATATTGCCGATTGTGTTTTTAAGCTCTTCACGCTTAACAATTTTATCAATAAATCCGTGTTCTAGAAGGAATTCTGCACGTTGAAACCCTTCAGGAAGTTTTTGTTTGATTGTGTTTTCGATAACTCTCGCACCTGCAAAACCAATGAGAGCGTTAGGCTCTGAAAGAATCACATCACCCTGCATTGCAAAACTCGCCGTAACTCCACCCGTTGTTGGGTCTGTTAAAACTGTTATATATAAAAGCCCTTTTTCATTGTGCCTAGCAGCTGCCGCACTAATTTTTGCCATCTGCATCAAAGAATTTATACCCTCTTGCATCCTTGCACCGCCAGAAGCCGTAAAAATCACTATAGGCAAATTGTTTTCTGTAGCATGTTCAAAACTACGCGTTATTTTTTCGCCAACAACCGAGCCCATACTACCCATGATAAAATTAGAATCCATTATACAGATTATGCATTTTTCTCCATTAATTTCGCACTCACCCGAAATAACAGCCTCTTGAATACCCGTTTTTTTACAAACTTCATCAATTTTCTTTTCATAGTTTGGAAAATTCATAGGATTTTTAGTGCGAATATTCGCAAATAACTCTGAAAAAGTATTTTCATCTACAGTTATACCTAATCTTTCATTTACCCCAATTCTAAAAGGATTTTTGCAAACTACGCAAACTTTATGATCACTAAGCTCTTTAACATAGATGGTTTTTTCACATTTTGGACATTTTGTCCACATTCCATCCTTAATAATAGGAACCTGTGCTGGTTCGTCATCTGGTCTTTGTATGTTTATTGGTACATATGTCTTTTTTTTGAAAATGTTCATAAAATCACTCCTAACTGGCCTTGCTCAATCTTTTGTTAGTATTTTGCAAGCAAAGTTTTTTCAACAAATTCTGTAGTATACTCGCCATTTATAAACTCTGGTGTGTTCATAATTTCAAGTTGGAAATCTATATTAGTATCAATGCCATTAACTACAAATTCAGTTAATGCACTTCGCATTTTTGCCATTGCCTCTGTACGGTCTTTACCACGAACGATAAGCTTTGCAACCATCGAATCGTAGTAAGGCGGAATTGTGTAGCCTGCATAAATAGCTGAGTCTATCCTAATTCCGTTAGTACCACCAGGAACAAACAAATAATCAATTTTACCGGGTGACGGAGCAAAGTTATTAGCTACATTTTCGGCATTTATCCTACACTCAATGGAATGGCCCGAAATTTTAACATCTTCTTGCCTTACAGTAAGCCTGATACCCGATGCGATCTTAATTTGCCATTTAACAATATCAATATCAGTAATCATCTCTGTAACAGGATGTTCTACTTGAATTCTTGTATTCATCTCCATAAAATAAAAATTTCCATTTTTGTCATACAGAAACTCTATAGTTCCAGCATTTTTATAATTTGCAAACCTCGCAGCTTTAACGGCTGCCTTGCCTATCATATTTCGCATTTGTTCGCTAATTACGGGCGATGGAGCCTCCTCCACAAGCTTTTGGTTACGCCTTTGCATAGAGCAATCACGCTCGCCAAGGTGAATTATATTTCCGTACTCATCGCCTAAAATTTGAATCTCTATGTGCTTAGCATTTTCAACAATTTTTTCCATGTACATGCTATCGTCACCAAAATTTGCTTTGGCTTCGTTTTTGGCATTGTCAAACTGGGCAATTAAGTCGGTTTCAGTATAAATTTTTCTAATTCCCTTGCCTCCACCGCCAGCCGATGCCTTAATCATAACAGGATAACCAATTTTATTAGCCCATTCTTTGGCATCATCTAAATCGCTTAAAGTGCCATCACTGCCTGGAATAACAGGCACACCTGCTTTAATCATTAAATCTCTTGCGTTCGATTTATTACCCATTATATCTATAATATCAGCATCAGGACCGATAAATTTTATGTTACAATCTTTACATTTAAGTGCAAAGCTTGCATTTTCTGATAAAAATCCAAAGCCCGGATGTATTGCATCAGCCTTTTTTAAGTACGCAGCAGACAAAATATTTTCAGCATTTAAGTATGAATCCTTACTCCGAGCAGAGCCTATACAAACAGCTTCATCTGCAAGCTGAACATGCAACGCATCTTTATCTGCCTCTGAAAAAACAGCAACCGTAGCAATACCCATTTCTTTACAGGCTCTAATTATTCTAACGGCGATTTCGCCCCTATTTGCAATTAAAATTTTTCTAATCATTTTACTCCTCCGCTTTAGGTGCATCGCCTATCATAAATGTAATTTTACATTCTGCAACTTTTTTATCGCCAACGAAAGCAATACCTTGCCCAATTCCTGCCGATTTTTTCAGCTTAGTTATCTCCACTTCAAGCCTTAACACATCTCCCGGAACCACCTTGCCTCTGAATTTAGCACCATCAACCCCAACTAAATAGGCAATTCTACCTTTAAATTCATCTTTAGAAAGGATATACAAAGCCCCTGTTTGTGCGATAGCCTCTATAATCAAAACGCCCGGCATAACTGGCTCCTCTGGAAAATGCCCAACAAAAAAAGGCTCGTTGATAGTAACATTTTTTATAGCAACAGTTTTTCCATCTTCCGTAATTTCTACAACTTTGTCAACCAGCAAAAACGGATATCTGTGCGGCAATGTATTCAAAATTTCTTGTATATTCATAGAAAAACCTACTCCCTAAACAATTCTAAATAACGGCTGATTAAATTCAACCTCTGCCTCATTATCGACCATAATTTCTTCAATAACTCCCGAAAACTTACTTGTTACTTCATTCATAACTTTCATGGCCTCTATTATGCATAAAACATCGCCAACTTCCACCCTATCTCCAACCGACTTAAAGTTAGGCTTATTAGGTGCTGGCCTTCCATAAAACATTCCAACAATAGGTGCTGCAACAATGTTACCACCTTTATTTACGGGCTTTTCTTCCTGTGGAATAATTGTTATAGGTGCCTGTATAGCACTAGGTAAAACGGCATGTTCAAGAGTTTCTCTATAACTCTCTGAAGTGTTAGACCCTTGATTAACATTTGGAGTCATCCCATTATTTTTGCTCATTGCTATATTTGCATTATCCATCTTTAGGCTAAATTCTTTTAAAGATGATTTATCTATCATTGTAATTAGTTCTTTGATTTCTGCAAAGTTCATTATTTGCCCTCCCATTTTTTCATGCACAAAACAGCATTATGCCCGCCAAAACCAAGCGAGGTGCTAAGTGCATATTTTATATTTTTTTCTATCCCATTTACAGGAATATAATTCAAATCGCAACCCTCAGCTGTTTCTTTAAGGTTCGCTGTTGGTGGTAAAAATCCTTCTTCCAGTGCTTTAATACAGGCAATGGCTTCAATTGCACCAGCAGCACCTAAGAGATGCCCTGTCATACTTTTTGTGCTTGAAATATGCGTACTATACGCCGCATCATCAAGAGCAATCTTAATCGCTGATGTTTCTGCTGGGTCGTTAGCCTCAGTAGATGTGCCATGAGCGTTTATATACCCTATTTCTTCAGCAGTAGTATTTGCTTCTTCCATGGCTAATTTCATAGCTTTTGCACCGCCAGAGCCATCTGGCGTTGGGCTTGTCATGTGATAGGCATCACAATTTGAGCCATATCCAACAACTTCGCCATATATTTTTGCACCTCTTTGCAGTGCATGTTCGAGTTCTTCTAAAATTAAAATTCCAGCACCTTCACCCATAACAAAGCCGTTACGGTCTTTATCAAAAGGAATTGAAGCCCTATTCGGGTCTGAACTTTCAGAAAGAGCGGTTAAAGCCATAAAACCTGCAATGCCGCTTTCAATAATCGAAGCTTCTGTTCCTCCTGCGATAATAATATCAGAATGGCCATATTTTATATTTCTAAAAGCTTCGCCAATGCAATTGTTGCCTGTTGCACAAGCTGTTACAACCGAAGTACATATACCTTTAGCCGAATATTTTATAGCAATATTTCCAGCTGCCATATTTCCAATAATCATAGGAATAAATAGCGGTGCCATACGGTTTACACCCTTTTCGTGCATTTTCACAATCTGCTCTTGAATTGTAACAAATCCGCCAATTCCAGAACCGACGATTACGCCAAATCTATCTTGATTAATTTTCTCTATATCTATGCCCGAATCATCCATCGCTTCGCCTGCAGCATTAAGAGCATATTGGCAAAATAAATCCATACGCTTTGTTTCTTTTCTTTCCATATATTTTTCGGGGTTAAAATCTTTAACCTCAGCAGCAAGTTTTACCTTGAAATTTTCTGTATCAAATTTACTTATAAAATCAATCCCAGTTTGGCCACTTTTAAGTTTATCCCAAAAAGAATTTACATCATTCCCCAAAGGAGTAATTGCACCCATACCAGTAACTACAACTCTTTTCATAAAAACACCTCTTTTAGTTCATTAGCATTCCGCCACAAACATTTATGGTTTGCCCTGTTATATATTTAGATTTTGCAAGGAAAATAGCAGTTTCCGAAATATCCTCACAAGCACCAAAGCGATTTAGCGGAATTTGGTTTAACATTATTTGCTTAACCTCGTCTTTAAGTACATCGGTCATATCAGTTTCGATAAACCCCGGAGCAATAGCATTGCAGGTTATGCCACGAGAACCAAGCTCACGGGCCACAGTTTTTGTAAGCCCAATAACGCCTGCCTTGCTGGCAACGTAGTTTGCTTGACCTGCATTACCCATAATACCAACAACGCTTGAAATATTAATAATTGCACCAGATTTTTGTTTAAGCATTATCTTGCTTGCATGCCTGATTGTGTTAAAAACACCTTTTAAATTTATATCTAAAACATCGCTAAAATCATCTTCACTCATTCTCATAATAAGGCCGTCCTTCGTTATTCCAGCATTATTTATAAGAACATCTACGGTTTTAAAAGTTTCAACTGCCTTTGAAATCATGGTTTCGCATTCTGAAAAATTACTAACATCTGCCTTTACAAGCAGGCAGGAAACGCCAAACGCCTCAATTTCTTTTGCAAGCTCCAAAGGCTCTTCACCTCTATAATTTAAAACTATGTTTGCACCCTCTTTTGCAAAGGCTTCAGCCATATTTTTGCCAATTCCACGAGTTGCACCTGTTATTAAAACGGTTTTGCCTTTTAGCATAAACTTTCCACCACCTTTTCAAAGCTTTTTATATCTTCTATGTTCAAAATGTTTACTGATTTGTCTATTTTTTTGATAAATCCTGATAAGGTTTTGCCTGGTCCCAATTCTACAAAAGTTGTAACGCCACAAGAAATCATTTCCTTAATGCTTGTTTCCCACAAAACAGGACTCATAACTTGCTTGCGTAAAACTTCACGAATATCATCAGAACCGATAGCCTTGCCAGTTAAATTTGTAAAAACTGGCTTTTCTAGCTTATGTAGCTCCATTTTCAAAAGCTCGTTATAAAGATTTACGGAAGCAGGCTCCAAAAGTCTAGTATGAAAAGGCCCACTTACATTTAGCCTAATAACTCTCTTTGCTCCTGCTTCTTGCGCAAGTTTTTCTGCCTTTTCAATCGCCAAAGCTTCACCTGCAATAACAATCTGCCCTGGCATGTTATAATTTGCACAAATAACAAGCCCAACGTTTGAAGCTTTTTTGCAAACTTCTTCTAAAACTTCAGTTTCAAGCCCAATAATGGCACTCATAGCACCAACACCTTGAGGCACAGCTGAAGTCATAAATTTGCCTCTTTTATTTACAAGCCTAACACCATCTTCAAAAGAAAAAACGCCACTCGCACAAATAGCCGAATACTCGCCAAGGCTAAACCCAGCGTAGCAATCGGCATTTATACTCTTACTTCTTAAAAGCTCAAAACAAGCCATACTCATGGTGAAAATGGCTGGCTGAGTGTATTCTGTTTCGTTAAGCTTAGGGCTTTCATTCCACATTATATCTTTTATCGAAAACCCTAAAGCTTCGTCTGCTTTATCAAAAATTGCACGACATACGTCAAATTTTTCGTATAATTCTTTGCCCATGCCGTTATATTGCGAGCCTTGCCCGCTAAACACAAATGCTGTTTTCATTTTTAGCCTCATTAAGAAAAACGCTTATACAGTTTTTCTACTTCTTTCATACACTCGTTAAAAAATTCTTCTACCATTTCGGCACAAGATTGTTCTTTAGTTAGCATCCCTGCAATTTGTCCACTCATAAACGAGCCTTTTTCAAGATCCCCCTCAACAACTGCACACCTTAAAGAGCCTGCACCTAAAGATTCTATCATCTTAATGTCAGGATTATCTTTTTTGCCTTCTTCTTTTTCTAATTCTAAGAATTCTTTAGTAAATTTATTTCTAAGGCCACGAACAGGATGCCCTGTGATTTGCCCTGTGATAACTGTATCAATATCTTTTGCTTTTATCACCATATCTTTGTAGCTTTGATGTGCATTACATTCTTTGGCAAGCAAGAATCTAGTTCCAACTTGAACAGCATCGGCTCCAAGTGCCAAAGCTGCCGCAACACCACGCCCATCACCAATTCCACCTGCTGCAATAACAGGAATATCAACAGCAGAAACAACTTGTGGCACAAGCGTCATCGTTGTAAGCTTGCCAATATGCCCGCCAGCTTCCATTCCTTCAGCAATTAAAAAATCTGCACCATCTCTTGCCATTCTTTTTGCAAGTGCAACAGAAGGAACAACAGGAATAACCCTAACCCCTACATCTTTAAAGCTTTGCATGTATTTGCCAGGGTTGCCCGCACCCGTTGTTACAAATTGCACTTTCTCTTCACAAACAAGCTGTGCAATTTCATCAGCAAAAGGCGACATAAGCATAATATTAACGCCAAATGGCTTATCTGTAAGTTCTTTTGTTTTTCTAATTTCATTCCTAATTACATCGGCAGGAGCATTTCCAGCGGCAACAACACCAAGTCCTCCAGCGTTAGAAACAGCAGAAGCCAAGCTAGAATCCGCAATCCAAGCCATTCCACCTTGTAATATAGGATATTTTATATTAAATTCAGCACAAAGTTTTGATTTAATCAACTTTTACACCTCGTAATTCTCAAAATTTAAAATTTTTAGCGTCACAGACTTGAAACCGCAGGGCGGGCTTTGCCCGCCCCAGAAAAATCGCCGAACATAAAACTTGCGTAGCAAGACTTAAAGGCAATTTAATCTCACATCAAAAACTCGTTAAAAGCCCAAAGCCCATTAGGGCAACGGCTTTTAACGAAAAGCGTAGCTTTATTTTGAAGCTTCTTCAACAAATTTAACTGCATCTGCAACAGTTGCAATGCCTTCTGCATCGTCAATCTTAATGTCAAACTCGTCTTCTATGTCGCTAATAATCTGGAAAAGGTCTAAACTATCAGCATCTAAGTCTTCTCTAAAGTTTGTTTCCATTGTAATTTCACTTTCATTTTTGCCTAATTGCTCTGCAATAATTGCTATAATTTTTTCCTTCATGATTAATTCCTCCAAAATTCTTTATTTTTATATTTCTATCAGAGTAGACCCCCAAGTGAGCCCTCCGCCGAAACCAGTGATAATAAGCTTGTCACCCGCCTCAATAAGCCCTTTTTCGTGCATTTCGCAAAGTGCAATTGGAATAGATGCGGCAACAGTGTTTCCAAATTTATCTATGTTCATATAAAACTTAGAAATATCTACTTTAAGTTTTTTCGCAATAGCTTCTACAATTCTGTAATTCGCTTGGTGCGGAATTATATATTTTATTTCAGAAATATCGATTCCCGATTTTTCTAAAACAGTTTGAACGCTTTTAGGAGCTTTTCTTGATGCAAAATCAAAAACCAAACGCCCATCCATATTAATATGCGTACATTCGCTCTCCTCTTCCTCTTTAACAAAAGGATTTCTTAAAGGCCAGTGAGAAACTTGCAAATTTTTGCCAAGCTCTCCGTCAGAATGAATATCGGTATAATAGAAGCTTTCTTTTTCATCTTCTGAAGCAGTAAGCAAAACACCACCTGCACCATCGCCAAACAAAACGCAAGTTGCCCTATCATCCCAGTCCATAATCTTAGAAAGAGTATCCGCCCCAAAAACAAGAGCGTTTTTGTATCTGCCAGTGCGAAGTAGGCTTTCTCCCACATAAAGAGCATATATAAAGCCTGAGCAAGCCGCATTTACATCAAACGCAAACGCATTTTTAGCACCAATATTTGCTTGAATTGTGCAAGCAGCCGATGGTGCGATAGAATCTGGCGTTATCGTTCCAACAACTATTACGTCTATATCAAGTGGATTAATGCCAGTTTTCCTTTGTATTTCGTAAAATGCTTTTGTGCAAAGCCCAGCCGTATTCTCGTTTGGGGTAGTTGAAATTCTGCGTTCATTTATCCCTGTTCTAGAATTAATCCATTCGTCTGTTGTGTCAACAAGCTTACTAAGTTCGTCGTTATGAACAACATATTTCGGAACTGCAATTCCAAATGATTTTAAATTTACTTTAATTTTGTTCATTTGCCATTAATCTCCTATTTTTGTGGTTAATTTTACCCTGTTACAAGTATATTATTTTTAAACTAACTTGTCAATCATAAGTTTATTTTGGGATTTTGTATAAATAATGGTTATTTTCTCATTAAAATCCTTAATGCTTTATTTCCTTTGAAAATCAATGTTTTTATGACGTTACTTTAGAGAGCAATATTTTACATGATTTCCTTAGTATCAATAATCCCCTTTATAATGATTATGAAAAACGGTCCCATTAATATCCCAAAAACTCCAAAAACCCTAAGCCCAACATATATTGCCATAAGAGTTATAATTGGATGAACACCAATTTGCTTCCCCACGATTCTAGGCTCTATAATCTGCCTTGTTATCATAACGCAACCATAAATCACTAACAACCCAATACCTTGCCCAATTTGCCCAGTTATCAAGCTAAACAATGCCCATGGGATAAAGAAAAGCCCGCTACCTAAAAGTGGCAAAGCATCTACAATTGCAATAATTATAGCCAAAAACAAAGCATATGGCACCCTTAAAATAAGCATACCTGTAGCACAAATAGCAGCAACTATAGACATAATTGTAAACTGTGCCTTTAAGTATCCAGAAATAGAATGTTTAATCTTTGGCCTTAGCTTTCTAAATGGTTTTTTAATGCCCTCGGGCGTTGCCATTATTAATTTTTTAGAAATCAGCTCTTTATCTTTAATAAAAAAGTAGCAAGAAATCATTGAAACTAAAAAACCTAAAATAAAGCTTGGAACAGTAGTAACAACATTAACGCCGCCTGTTCTAATGCCTGAACCAACCGTTTCTGTAACACTATCCAATATAACTATCCAGAAGTCTTCCAAAAGCACTTGCAAGCCCGTTGGAATTATGTTGTAGAAATTTTCATACCGTACTTGAATCTCGTCAAGCATTTCTCTTGCTGTTTCGATTATATCAGGGAAATTATAGAAAAAATCGCTGCCTTCGCTTACAATTCTTAAAATAATTCCACGCAAAATAAAGTAAACTATCGTAAACATTATCCCCATAGACAAAAGTGCAGAAAGCCAGCGTTTCATTCTAAATTTACTGCTTAAAAATGTTGCTAACGGGTTTAAAACCAAAGAAAGTAAATACCCCACAACAAATGGTGCAATATACCTAAAAATAACCCTAAAAAACACGTATACAAATAACACAAATACGGTCATAAATACTAGCTTTAAAATAATATTTTTATTTCTTTCAAAAAATTCTCGCAAAAAAAATCGCTCCTTTGTAATGCTTTAATATTTGTGGTACAATAGTATTTGAGGTGTTAAAACATGTTTAATAAAAATAAAATTTATAAACCAATTATACTTGTTTCTTTTATAATTGTATATTATTTTTTGTCGAATCATTTTTTTGGTTTTTTCTGTCCGCTGATGGCGTTTATTGGCGTACCATGCCCTTTTTGCGGAATGACAAGAGCGGGAATTTTAATGCTTACTTTTAATTTTAGAGAAAGCTTTGCCATGCACCCTCTATTAGTTCCAACTGTTATATTAATATTAACATATTTTCTTTTTAAAGTAAAATATCCCAAAAAAATTAAAAAATTATATACTCCTACTATAATACTAATTATATCATCTTTTTTACTGCTCGCATACAGAATTTACACCAATTTTGGGCAAGAACCTATAGTTTTTAATAATAATTCGTTACTTATGAGAATTCTTGAGCAATTTTAGTAAAATGCTTTTCAATCAACATCATCTGCAGAGCAAAACGCGAAGCCGCTTAAGCGTTTCGCTACCCTCTGATGCTATTGTTTAAAAGTAATTTTACCTCACGTGCATAAAATTTCATTTTTTTAAGAAAATATTAATATTTGAAATTTGAGTTGCGGAGGTTTCTAAAATGCTTAATATTGCCATTGCTGATGAAAAAGATGGGTTTGCTATTCTTGATACATTTCAGCTATTTGCAGAGAACTACCTATTAAATTTAGATTATAATATTTGGGTTAACGAATTTTTTGATGGAAACTTAGGCTTATTTATTGTTAACGAATTCTCAAACAAAGAGTTTGTGAAAAAGAGTCTTTCTCTGATTTCAGAAAACGGAATGATTATTTTAAATGCCGATACTCCTGTAAAATATAACCTTTCGTTAAACCGCCCAATTCCACTTATAACATATGGTTTTAATCCAAAGTCTAGTGTAACGGCTTCGTCTGTTTCAGAATATGGAGTTCAGTGTTGCATACAAAGAGAAATAAAGGATTTTTATGGCAATATAATAGAGCCTCAGGAGTTTTATATTTCTCCGCTTGGCAAAAATAAAAATGTTTATAATCTTCTTTCTGTAGTGTCTATTTTATTACTGCTCGGTAATAAGTTCTAAAAATAATTTTTTCAGAATAGATTTATCAACAAGCAAAAGTGCAAATTAAACACGAGCCAATTTTCAGAGCGTAATTCATTGACGTTGCCTCAAAGGACAACATAATGAGAAGCAAAAAATGCAAGAAAATTGAGTAAGTGTAGCTATGCACCATTGCAAGAAGTTTAACAAACGAAAGGAGAATTTTTAGGTGCAAAAAGAAAATTTCAGTTTTTCAAATAACATCGACGTAATTGGAAAAGTTCATGAAATACCAGAGTTTAGCCACGAAGTTTACGGCGAAGGTTTTTATGCTTTTAAGGTGGAGGTTTTAAGGCTTTCTGAAAGCTCCGACTATCTACCGATAACCATTTCAGAAAGACTTATTGATAGAAATATTTTGAAAGAGGGTATGCTTGTACATATAAAAGGCCAAGTTAGGTCTTATAACAGTTATACTCAGGAAGAGCAGCGAAATAAGCTTATTTTAACTATTTTCGCAAGAGATATAGAAATTGTTGAAGATTATGAAACAGTTAAATACCTAAATCCGAACGAAGTGCAGCTAAATGGCTTTATCTGCAAGCCACCAATTTTTAGAACAACACCGTTTGGGCGAGAAATTTCAGATATGCTTTTGGCCGTTAATCGTTCTTATAATAAATCTGATTATATTCCTTGTATTTCATGGGGTAGAAACGCTAAATTCGTTTCTACTTTAAGTGTTTCAGAAAATATTAAGATTATTGGACGAATGCAATCAAGAAATTATCAAAAAAAGATGGATGACGGCGAAATTATAGAAAAAACTGCTTACGAAATTTCTGTTTCTAAAATAGAGCTTGTTTCAAATAATCAAGACGAAGAATTTTAATAAAAAACTGCTAGCTTTTACAAAAGGTTAGCAGTTTTTTAACTATTTTTAAAAAAGACACTTGACAACAGCGTGTACAAGTGTTACAATAATTAAATGTATAAGTATGGTATCTAGCCATTTAGCTATTTCCACAAATGTATTATAGCATATAATATTTTAAAATTCAACATATTTTTTAAAATATTTTAATTTCTATTGCATGGCAAATCATACCAACGCTTTTATAAATATATAAAAAAGGAAGCTTATAATATGGTATTTTGCACTAAAACCATTAATATTATGCTTTATTTTTAACCGAAATTTTTAAAACTCTTAAAATATCTCGGTGCTTTTTTGCGTTCTTTTACATCCAGTAAGTTAAAGGAGTTTTCTTAGCTTACTGATTCTAACAAGGGGTGATATATAGTGAAGAAAAACAGAATCCACTCACTAAAACAGGGTGATACTGTAAGAGTTAGCTATTCTAAAATTAACGAAGTTTTAGAAATGCCTAATTTGATTGAAGTGCAGAAAGACAGCTACAAATGGTTTCTAGAAGAAGGCCTTAAAGAAGTATTTGAAGACATTTCCCCTATTACCGACTACAGCGGTAATCTTGTCTTAGAATTCGTTGATTTTAGGCTAGAGTTTGACAAAAAGAAGTATTCTATCGAAGAATGTAAAGAGAGAGATGCAACATATGCCGCCCCCCTAAGGGTTAAAACAAGGCTTAGAAATAAAGAAGCCGACGAAATTAAAGAGCAAGATCTTTTTATGGGCGATTTTCCTTTAATGACGGGCACTGGCACATTTATAATAAATGGTGCAGAGCGTGTTATTGTTAGCCAGCTTGTGCGTTCTCCCGGTATTTATTATTCTATGGAGCATGATAAGGTTGGTAAAGAACTTATTTCTTCTGTTGTTATACCAAACCGTGGTGCGTGGCTTGAGTTTGAAACCGATTCTAACGATATTTTTAGTGTTAGGGTTGACCGTACTAGAAAAGTACCCGTTACTGTTTTAATTAGATCTTTAGGAATTGCCACAGACACACAAATTTTAGAGCTTTTTGGAGAAGAACCAAAGCTTTTAACAACTATTGAGAAAGACGTTTCTAAAAACTATGAAGAAGGTATAATCGAGCTTTACAAAAAATTAAGACCAGGTGAACCTGCAACAGTTGAAAGCTCTGAAAGTTTATTTAGAAATATGTTTTTTGACCCTAAGCGATATGACCTTGCAAGGGTTGGCCGCTATAAATTTAACAAAAAGCTTGCACTTAAAAACCGTGCAAAAGGCTTTAAACTTGCTAGAGATGTTGAGGACCCTATGACAGGTGAGGTTTTAGCACAAGCAGGTATCACCTT
>WQZK01000025.1 GCA_009780765.1 Defluviitaleaceae bacterium | reverse complement strand
GGTTTGCATTACCGTATGAAGCATATATAGCTTACGAAGCACTTGTTGAGGAAATATATGTGCCTGAGCCTGTAATACCAATGTTCCCTGACGTAGATATGTCGTTATATGAGATCGACTTTTCTCAAGTGCAGTATGGTGATTATTATGAGGTTCAGTCGGATGAATTAGAATATGTTGACGTTTCTAACTCGGATGATGGCTTTAACTTTATCCGCCTTAACGAAATAAGACCAACAGTGAACAGAGCTACTAGGTCAGGCGTTGCAAGGCTTAATGTAACACTTCACGACATTACTTTAAGTGTTGAATTAAACAATTTGGCAACAGAGCCTATACAGCTCCCTGCTCCGAGTGATTTAGCCATTAATGGAACAATACTTACATGGGTAGGAGTAGCGACTACATGGAGTTATCAAATTTATGTGAATGGCGAACCAACTGGTGGATTAGTTTCTGAAAATACTTTCGATTTGGCAACTCTTAATCTTAGTACGGCTAGCTATGAAATTCGTGTAAGGGCTATAGGTGATGATATATTGCATTTGGATTCTGAGCTTAGTGAGGCTGTTATATTCAATAGTGAAAGCAACTTGGCTAGACTAACAGCTCCGATAGGTCTTGCGATTACTACAAACTCTGTGCTAACGTGGAATGCTGTGTTGCAAGCAACAGCTTACAGAGTATATGTCAATGGTAATCCACATGATAGCACAGTTACTTCAACAAGCTTTGATTTAGCATCTTTAGGCTTGTCGCCAGGAAATCACCAAATAAGGGTAAGAGCTTTAGGCAATGGAAGTGATATTTTGGATTCACTGCTTAGTGAAACTGTTATATTTACAATTAGTGGCATCCCAACTACACTCACAGCTCCTACTGGCCTTGCGATTGCTAATTCATTGCTAACATGGAATGCTGTGCCGCAGGCAACAGCTTACAGAGTATATATTAACGGCAATCCTCATGGTATCACTGCTATAGCTACAACATTTAACTTAAACACCTTAGGTTTATCAGAAGGCAGTTATGAGATAAGCGTGAGAGCTTTGGGTAATGGAGTTAATATTCTGGATTCGGCTTTAAGCAATGCAATAACCTTTGCTGTAGCACCGCAACCACCAGCTGAGTCAGGGGCAGGCGGCGGATGGGCATCGGTAATGCAAACCCCGCCTCCAGCACAAACACCTCCAACGCAAACGCCACCACCAGCTTGGAGACCTAATCCTACTCCTCCGTTATCAACACCTATGTTTGATGATATTAATCCACAAGCGTGGTATGCAGATTATGTAGAGGTCGTTACCTCTATGGGGATATTCCACGGAGTGAGTTCGAGTCAATTTGCTCCAAGTTCTAATATGACAAGAGCTATGTTTGTTCAAGTACTAGCAAACCTTAATGGTGTGAATACTTTAGATTTTACAGCAAGACCTCAAAACTTCAATGATGTTTCAAGAAACGCTTGGTATTTTGGTGCTGTGAAGTGGGCTTCTGAAAACGGTATAGTAGTAGGAATTGGTGATGGTAATTTTGCACCGAACCAATCTATAACGCGTGAAGAAATGGCGGTCATGCTATATAGGTTCATTGAATTTGTGCAGTTAGAATTGCCAACAGGAGCACGCAGGACTTTTGTAGACCAAGGAAGTATATCGTCTTGGGCTACCGAAGCTGTAACCACTATTCAAGCCATGGGAATTATCATGGGAAGACCTGATGGCACATTTGACCCACAAGCAACCGCTACAAGAGCGGAAGTAGCCGCTATTTTTGCAAGATTTATATATATTGTTGAATAGTTTTGTTATATGATTTAGTAGTTTGCTTTGATATAATTAAAACAGCCTGCCGACTCTCTTGTCAGCAGGTTGTTTTTACTGGACAGCATTTTAACATATTTGAATAAATTACTGAAAGATAAAGCTTTTTAGCATAAAATATTCATTAGTAAAGTTACAGAGCATGAAAATAAAAAATTTATAAAAATTTGACGATAATACATATTAATATTACCATAAAACAGGACACACTCATGTTATCGCTTTAAGAGCAAGGCGACAACTAATGAATTTACTGTAAATATTGCAGGGTTAAATATTTCAAAGGACTAATTCTATACTTAAAAAATAACAAAGGCATCTCTATCATTTCAATCGAAATAGTAGGAATTACTCTGTTATTTTTTTATAAAAAAGTAGCATATCATATAAAGAAAATATATTGTAGCCACCTATTTCTATTCAAAGATGCATTGTCATGGTAACACGTTGATTGGTAAGGCGTAATTCATCATTTTTTGCTCGCTTGATGAATATTATATAACTAATAGTTCTAAATACAATAAAAATAATCTAAAATTGTAATAACTATAGCTTATCGTTACTATATGAACTATATCTGCAATCTATCAATATTCAACGACTTCAAATGCTCAATTTGCTCCTCTTGGTATGGAGAGAAAAAATTATCTGGAAGCTTCGTTCCGCGTAAATCAGCACCTATCATTTTGCAACTTATTAAGGTTGCCCTAGATAGACTAGCATGGTGAATATCTGCATTGCAAAAATCCGCACCACTTAAATCGGCATTTTCAAAATCAGAGCCACACAAAATTGCGTTCTCCAAAATGGCATTTTTCAAAATAGCATTATGAAACCCAGCATTTCTGATATCTGCCGAATGAAGATCCACCTTTGAAAAATCCGCTTTGCTTGATAATGTCAGAACACCTTCATAATCAAGTGTTATAGGTGTTTTAATAAATAGGTGTTTAAACAGCATTTTCAATATTCCTGAATCATTTACTTTATCAACATCGTTCCACCACTTTATCGTTTCACCTTTCTGCAAATATGGTTCATATATATGCCCATATATTTGAATTAAGCATGAAATAATGTTAATTGTAATTCTTGTTGGATTTAATACATACCGTTCTTTTCCATCTAATGGACCAATCCAAAAATTGCTATTTGAAAAGCCAAACACAAGCATATTTTCAAAAATAATCGGAAGATATTTCTTTTCATACTCGTGTATAGGAAAATCATTAAGACGATTTGTATCCTTTCCGTGATATGCTCTTAAAAGAATAAACTTAGATACTGTAGTTTCTAAATCGCCAAATTGAAATAACTTATAAAATAGCTCCATTATCCAGTTTACATCAAAGCCTAAATTATTTTTAATATTCTCGAAGAAGTTATTTAATTCTCTAAAGATTTTTTCGCACAGAAAAAAATCTCTAATATTATTGTGATAAAACTCAATTACTCCTCTATCACTATTCGCTTTCCAATAACTACATAAGGCATAGCATCTTTCAGCCAATTCCTTCGTCTTTACATCTTGTATCCCTAAATCTACAATTATCTTCTTTATTTCGACATCAGATAAATATAAACGGCTATTGCCCGTACTATACATTTTATATGCAATTTCCTCACTAATTCTATATATAATATCTCTATAAAGTGCTATACCATGCGAATATTTCCTTTTATCATTAGGAAACATTGAATTATACTCAGTTTCACTTAACTCTTTGTAGAATATTTGATTATATAAAGCCCACTCATTATACAAAGCATCATTATCAATTTTACCTGCTACTATCATATATAGTGATAGTGGTGTATCACATATTCCAAATGCATCATCATCACTAATGCGTGCGAGATAGCCTCGTACTTCTTCTTTTATCTGCTGATTACAGTCATTTTCAAATCTATGCAACCACTCATTCCTCTGTTTGGAGTTAAAATGCTTTAGCATAATGTGTCTTTTTGATATATCCAAACTTTGAACTTTAAGGTATTTAGGTCTTGTAGTTATAATTTTTTTGAATTTCTTAAAAGCACTAATATCATAAATAAAACGCTCTGCATGAGAATTAATATCTTGAATCATACAAAGTTCATCAAAGCCATCTAATAAAAGTACTGCATTTGGATATAGCAATTCTAAACTATCTATAGATTTGATATTTAAATAATCTAATATGGCACCTACTAATTCTCTTTGGCTAGAAATTTTATTAGTATCAAGATCTCTTAATCTGACTGTGATTAAGTTTCTGCCATTGAATATCTTTTCAGACATTTTACTACAGTTTTTATAATAATAACAAAGATAAGAAACCAAGCTACTCTTTCCACAACCAGCATCGCCTTCAATAAATAAAAAGTCTTTATTTTTGTCATTATTAATAAAATACGAAAGATAATTCACAAGAGTTGTACGCCCATCTTCGATTGAATCGTAGCTAACTACTTGATACTTTGGATATACAAACAAATTTATTAGAGACACTTTCGCATCACTTTTATGCAAAAAGAGCGACTCTGTAAAACTTTTTTCATACATTTCATTAGCTATATTTACAGAATTGTGAGAGTCACGAAAAGCTTCTGCTCTTACTTCTGAGTAGAACGCATTGTTTTCCAAAATCGTTAACCTTAAATTCAAATCTTTATATCTTTTTGTTAATGCCATCAACTCATTACTGTTCAATACAAGTATTGCCTCTAAAGTCAATAGTTTTTCAACAACAAAACAATTTAGCTTGTTATTGTTTATAAATTCCATATATAAATTCTTTTCAAAAATGGTTGCAACAAACTTAATTTCGTCAGGCTCTGGATATTCAGCCATATATGCTAAGGCTTTATCTATAGTATGTGATACTGATGATGATTCGCTAAAAAAATTTCTACTGATTAGATGTATTAAAGTTTTTTGTCTTTCAGAATGAATACTGTTAAAGGTAGATTTCTTTGCGTTATTAAAGGCTTTTTCAAGCTGCTTATCTGTATCGTTGTTGAAATTTTTGCTATGCTTTATTTTGTCAATGATTATATGTACGCCTATTTCAGTAATTCCCATAGCTATAGCAGCGGGAACACTAACTAACGCCGTAGCAACAGCAAGAAACGATACGCCATATTTAGCTAATTCGGATTTATCCATATTAATTTCTTGTATAATGAAAACATAGGCTTCATTATAATCTCCTCTCGTTAGTTTTTTATGATAGATATGATGGAGAACAATCTGACATCAGCTGAATACCATTGAAGAAATTCAGCGGCTTTTTGTTGCAGGGTACACCTGTCCAATGATTTATTTTACTCATAAATGATGCAACTATATTAAGATAATCGAAAGCTTTATATTAAACCCAATCTTTTAGTTGGCATTTCAAAATATAAAACCTTTTAATTTATATTTAAAACTTATCACACTATATATGTTTTGTCAATAGTATTAATCTGCAAAAGATACATTGTAATTACATTAATATTTCTTTTTCAACACAATCTATTGTGCAGCCATACTTATTCAGGTTCAGTTAGATGTAATACAAAATTACAGAAGAAGTTCAATATGAGTTTAAACTTAGAAGTATATGACGAGTTTGAAGGGTATACCTTCGTCGAATACAAATGCACCCTGTGTCGATAGCATAAAGGAAAACAACATAGATGCGCTATTTCATCTTCGGAGTGCTGTTGTGCAAGGGGAAAGTTGAAGCTCTGGTGCGAGAGCGTAGCTTTAATCAAAGTGTTGCCGAGCATTTTGTAACCTAAACCAGAGGTGTTCCTAATGAAGTCATGGTCGCGGATTTGCTGAGAATAGTTTGGTGCCATGGATTATTGAGGAGCAGAAGAAACTCGCAAAAGAGGTTGACTTGCTTACTTTGGATATGGAATAGAGAGCAGATTGGCGAACTAAGTGCTTTGGATTATCTTATAAAGGTGTGTGACATGAGCTTTTTAGAAGCAACTGAAACAATTCTTAATAGCTCAGCTACATTGTCCGAGAAGTGTTTATCTAGTAATATTAGTTCTTCAAGAGAACATGATGCTTCCTCTGCTCTTACTGCAGTTACTTATGTTATATTGTTTATTTTCTGCGTTGAAGATTGGTAGCATATGCTACTAATAAACTACCAATCTTATAACAATATTGTCAACACATACAGGCTGATCAAGAAATTGTAAAGCTGAAACAATTAAATTTAAGGAAAATATTTCATTTTACTTAAATACCATAAAAGAAATACTCAAGACTTAAAAACAATTTTTATTTTGCACTATTTATTTAACCAGCCCATACTTAATTTTAATTCTATCAAGTTTTTCTAGCATAGGCTTTGCAATAATGGCCAAAAATGTTACAGTAGCTACCGCATGAACTAAATCAAACGGTATACCTTGTAGGTATGCAAGTAAAAACATTTCGACTGTTGGGTTTGGTTGCCACATAATCACACTGGCAGGATTCATAATGCCTCCGTAGATTACGAATGTTGCGAATCCTCCGAATATAGCAAGAGCTCCAGCGCTACGGCTTAATAACCCTTTACGGAACAAAACTCCTGCAAGAAAGCCAATAATCCCAAATGCAAACATTTGCCATGGCGTCCATGGCCCCTGCATTAAAAACATATTACTAACAAATCCTGTTACTGTTCCGACTAGAAAACCTGCTTCGCCACCGAACGATACACCTGCAATAATCACTATTGCAATAACAGGCTTAAATTGTGGTAGCATGAAAAACGCTGAGCGCCCAGCCACAGCAATAGCACATAAAACCGCTATAACTAAAATTTCTCTTGCCTGGGGCTTTCGGCTCTCAAACACTAACATAAATGGAAATATAGTTTGCAGTATAATTAACATGGCAATAAAATAAAATCTACGGTCGTCAAAAAATTGTACACCGAAGATTATCGTTATTGGTATACTAAAAAATATCATTACCATTGCAACGATAGTACGCTTAGAGAGCTTACCCTTTGTCTTTTTATTAAACTTAACCTTTTCTTCTCGATTCCATGATAAAGTTAACAAAATACCAGTTATACTTAAAGCAAAGAAAATCATAATGGTTATATAAAGGCTGGCTCCGTTTTGTGCAATGTACATGGCTTCATGCCCACCGCTTATAAATGCAAATAAGCTGTGTAAATTATATAAAGTAAATATTATAGAGGTGATCAAAAGCAACGAAAAAACACTAAGCATAGTTTTGCGTTTTTTCGATAATTTTGTGCACTTTGGAGGCTTTTGAGTAACATCTTCTTTGTCTATCTCATACTTTGCGTCAATATCTAATATTTCTGGTGCTTCTGGCATTTTACCTCCAAGTGCTAAAACTACATCTGAAACTGTTATAGCTTCAGGTAATATATTGCGGGACATGCGATTTGCAGATGTTGTGTAAAAGCTATTTCCGCAAAAAAATTCTCTTGGTGTACCTTCGGTTACTATACTCCCATCAAAAAACAGAAAGCACTTATCCGAGTTTTCTGCACAAAATTCTATGTCATGGCTTACCATCACAACTGCCGTGCCAGCTTCTGTTAGTTTTCTAAGTATGGCGGCAAAAATCTGTTTATACTCTGCATCAAGCCCTTTCGTTGGCTCGTCAAGCAATAAAATTTTTGGTTTGAGTAATAAGACTTTAGCTAAGGCGGCACGTTGTTGCTCGCCTCCTGATAGGTCGTATGGATGATTATCAAGGAGCCCTTCAAGATGGCACAATTTTGTGATAATAGCTAATTTTTGAGATTTTTCTTCCTTTGATAATTTTCGCTCTGCTAAAATTTCTAATAAATCCTCACGAACTGTTTTTCCTACGAATATAGCCTGCGGGTTTTGTGGCAAAGCATAAACCTTTGCATCTGAATGAATTTTTCCGCGATAAGGCTTATACAGTCCTGCTATAAGTGATAATGTTGTAGTTTTACCTGTTCCATTTCCGCCTAAAATAGTCGCAATTTCTCCATAATAGGCTTTAAATGATAACCCATTAACCACATCAGGCAAATTTTTTTCATATCTAAACCAAACATCGTTTAGCTCTATTGCTGTATTTAATAAACGTGGATTTATTTGTTCGGCCTTTAATGTTTTTTGTGCATCAACAGTTTGGCTTAAAAGCCATTGTGCTCCATCACGAACAGTAATAGGCACTTCATTAATTTTATATGCACCACCTGCAACGCTCATCCAAATACGCATAGGTGCAGGCATGGCTAAAAACATGCTGCTCCCATGCTCTCGTAGTTTTATGGCAACCTCGCTAGGGTTACCATCTACTATAACTTCACCATTTTCCATTACAATAGTTCTTGTTGAGATCGGCAAAACTTCTTCTAGCCTGTGTTCTGTGATTATTATTGTAACGCCGAGTTCTCGGTTAATTTTGCTAAGTGTTGCTAAAAATTCACCTGAGGCTATTGGGTCTAGCTGGCTCGTTGGTTCATCTAATATCAAAACAGACGGTTGCAACGCCATAACTGATGCAAGTGCAAGAATTTGCTTTTGCCCACCTGAAAGTTCTGATACAGATTTGTGGAACCACGTCTGTATGCCAAAAAAACTTGCCATTTCTGCCACACGCAAACGAATTTCTGGTGTTTTTACTCCTAAACTCTCAAGCCCAAAAGCAAGCTCGTGCCACACTTTATCCGTTACAATTTGATTATCAGGAGATTGAAAAACAAAGCCTATCTTTGATGCTGCATCTTTTGCAGATAACTCACTAAGTAGCGTATTTCTAAAGTATATCCCGCCAGACTTTACGCCATGTGGTGAGGTTGATGATTTTAATTGTCTTAATAATGTTGTTTTTCCGCAACCTGAGGGGCCGCAAAGCGTAACAAATTCACCTTGCATAATATTTAGATTAATGTTTTGTAGTGCAGGTTTTTCACGGTTGGGGTATGTGAATGTTAAATTTTCGATTCTATACGTTTCCAAATTATATCCTCTCTTATGTTCATGATTACTGGGAAAGCACAAAGGGCAAAGTATACGATAAATATTAGCATAGTCCAAAATATAGGGAAGTCACCCCCTATATGTCTGATGGTTGGGAAGTAGCGGAAGCGAAACACTTCTAGCATAGAACCTGTAATTATAATAGCCGTGCATATAAGAATATATATCGCCGCAATGACATCTCGCTTATCAAATTGGAAGATGGAAAATGCTGTACGTTTTGGCAACCCATAACCCCTGCTTTTCATACTATCTGCTGTTTCTATAGCATTTTCGAGAGTCCATGTAATCATTATTGATAATATTCTAATTCCGTGTTTTGCTCTTTGCAGAATACTTCCGCTTGAAACATTTCGTCCTATACATTTTTGAGCATTCGATACTACTCTTATCTGTGCCCTAAAGCGTGGGACAAAACGTAGAGACATTGATAATATTAAAGATAAAGCAGGCAAAATACGCCCGAGTAAATAAATAAATTTATCGCTCGTCATAACCGTATTAAAACAAGAAAACCACGAAATAATCGTTATTAGCATAACTGCTGCTGCAATTCCGAACATGCTTGACTCAAGCGTTAATGGGTTGCCATTAGGCAAATATGCTAAAATAGTTGCACCTTGATGATTAAAAATAGGATTAAGCACAGCTGTAAATATCAGCATAGGAAGCATGAGTATTAACCCCATACGTACAAATTTTTTGCCACCTAAATATATAGCATAAGTTAATGCACATATAAGTGATATAGAAAGACTCGCAGGGTGCATAAAAAACATTGAAAATCCTAAAATTGCTACAAAATACAGCATATTAACCAAGGGGTGAAAACTTGAAAAAGTATCTTTATTCATCATTATTGCCTCCAAGCCAATATACCCCTAAATCACGCCCAAGATCTACAGTATACAGCCACTCTATCACATCACCATCACTTAAAAGATACCTTGATGCACCGAAATTAGGAAACCATCCGTTAACGCTATACATCCAACCTGAAAGCGGCCCTACGTCAAATTCATAAAAATTATTGATTGCCTCTACATATACCGAGTTAAAAATAGGTGTCCAACGTGATACCATATGGATTCGATGCCTACGCATTTCACGCTGAAGCACGTTAAACACACTTTCTCCCTCATATACAATAACTTCGGTAGGTGGAAATACAAAGCCATCATCAGGCACAAGCTCGTGCTTATCCCTATGTAAAAGGTGCATATTGTAGAGAATCGTGTGTACCCTAACGGATAATATAACAGTGAATTCACCATCGCCAGTAACCATATCTTCAGGCTCTATTGGAGAACGCATTTCAGGATGGTCTGCCGCAAAAACTTGAATATCCTCTTGGGCGATGTTTGGTAAAACTACACCTTCTGGTGTTTCTAAAAATTGTTCTAGGTCTTGAACTTCTGGAACAATATTAAAAACAGAAGATTCTTTTTGAAAACCTTTTTCCTCTTCTTGCTCTTCTTCTAAAACCCCATGCAGAGTTATGCTTACTTCTGCTATGGTTACTTCCGTTACTGTAAAATCAGGTAACATTTCTACACTGGGGTGATACACTGTAGGCATTCCACCAAAGAACCAAGAGGCAGAAAGAACCGCCACAATAACCGTGAATACAATGAACTTATTTTTGTGCGTTTTCATAAAAATCACCTATAAAAGATTTGCTCTATCTAAAAGCCTATATACCATCTCGGCAATTTCACCACGAGTTATCGGCTCGGTTGGAAGTATATAAAACTCGTAATCGCCAAGTATTCCTTCACGGTAGCAAAATGCAAGTGCTTCCCATGCCCATTGTGCTGCTGTTCGGTAATCTCCAAACATAGACAAAATATTAATAATTTCTACATTTCCTAGCTCATTATTAATCCCCGCAAGACCTGCCGCCCTTGAAACCATAACAGCAGCTTCTTGGCGTGTTATAATGCCATGTGGGTTAAATGCTGTATCAGAAGTTCCAGCAACTATTTCATAGAAAAATGCTGTTCCAACAGCTCTAAAGTACCATGTGTTTGAAGGAACATCCGCAAATGCCGCCGTTTGAATATCAGGCAAATTAAGGCTACGCGTTATGATTGTTGCAAACTCTGCCCTTGTCATTGTTTCGTTTGGTGAAAAGTTAGTTTCAGACCTACCATTTACGATACCCCTTGAAGCAAGAGCTTCTATTGCTTGGCGATTGGGGCTTTGCCCAATGTCTGCAAAAGTTCTACTAGCTTGTGTTATCGGCACTGGTCTAACATCTGAGTGCCTGCCTATAAGCCCAATTAGGCCTACATCTAAATCTAATGTTGGCAATGTTCTGCCTCCACCATCAAACATATCACTCATATCATATAATGACGTCATGCCGTTTCTCATACGCCAATATGCAACTAGTGCATAAGCCGCCTGCTCTGTTGCCATGTGGTTCACAGGGTCGTTTGGTGTTGGTCTTCTAAATCCGCCACTTGCTGAATCAAACCACCTTAATAGCCAATTAACGTAATATGTTGCTTCTTCGGCAAAGTCTTTGCCTAAAGCTGTTAGCAACACTATCATTTGTGCGGTGCTTTCTGGATCGGGAAATGTTTGAGCTCTTAGCCAGTTAAGTACATTATCAACTGCTAGCTTAACAGCAGGATCGCTATGGTAATATCTTGCTAAGGGTTGTGCTGC
This sequence comes from Defluviitaleaceae bacterium, assembly GCA_009780765.1. Lineage (GTDB taxonomy): Bacteria > Bacillota > Clostridia > Lachnospirales > UBA5962 > WQZK01. Next base: position 3,064 of record WQZK01000025.1, on the reverse strand, counting down.
CATTGCAGTAACATCCAAGTCAAAAGTACCTAAGCTCCATGTGCCGCTTGAGTGCTGAGTTTCAAGCAAGTGATTAATAAACTGTTCTCTATCGCCAATGTGTGGCACTGTATCTAACGCTATCAAAGCAAATGTATCCACATTGATAGTCATGTTTAATGCGTGCCTATCGTTTACAGGCACAAAAGTGTTATAGATTGCCGTTAAATCACGCCCATTAAAATTAGACGCATCTAAGCCTAAAGAGCTAAGTGCAAGTGTTACACGTTGGAAATCAGTCCATCTACGCATTCCACCTGGAAAGGTTCCTGCTGATGGCGGATGTTGGATATTATGCCCTTGTGCAGTTATTCTATCAACTTCAGCAAGCATACGCTCAAGGTCTGTAAGCCATGCACGAATCCATGGGTCGTCAGCTGTTACACGCTCTGCACGAGCAAGTGCCAAAACAGCCCATTCACCACCAACAGAACCAACTACAGGATTTGGCACAACCGCCTCTCGTATAAAGTCTAACGAGGCGTTCATAGCATGCTCCCAATTAGTTTGAGTAGGCATTGCATAAGACGAATAAACTGGCGTAAAAACGCCAAAAAACAATATAAAAGTTAATAAAAATGCTGATATTTTTCGCATTTTGTTGCTCCTTTTTAAGGTAATTTTATTTTATTAAAACCAAAGCTATTAAATAAAGCTTATCAGATCTAAAAGCATATTCCATTTTGCCTGCCTCACATAATTTTCCTACATCTATACCATATGCAGATAATGAGTTCATACGCAAATTTGGCTTAACGCATGGTTTTGGATAAGCACAAACCTCACAAAATACACAACCTCCACTGGTGAGTGCCAAAACTTTCGCAAAACTTTTGCAATGCTCTTCAAGAAAATTTTGAAGCCGTAGATTATGCTTTTTATTAAGAACAGCATAATCTACAGATGATGGATTTATATCTGTAATAGACTGCAAAAGTATGCCTTGGCTAAATTCTTTAACTTTCTCGGCACATTCTTTCAAGCTGCCACTTCCAGGAGGACACACCCAATTGTTGCCGTGTTTTGGGCAGCCTTCTGGGTTGCAATATTCTCTTAACCTAGGTTCACACTCAATTTTAAGATTTTCTAGCCACACCGCATTCGTAAATCCTACTGAAATTGCATTGTTTATTGTTTTGTCATTTTTATCCATATTAAACTCCTAAAGGCGAGCAATAGGGGTAATTTAACCTCTATTGCTCACTTATTAATAATTTTTACTGTGTTTCGATAAAACGTTGCATAATAGCAGCAGCTTCTGCTCTTGTAGCTGTGCCTAATGGTGCCAGAGTAGTTATAGTGCGACCTGTTATAAGACCACTTGAATTTGCCCACTCAACAGCATCTCTTGCCCATGGCGATATGCTACTCGCATCAGAGAACTCTGTCAAAAGCCTATTACCAGTAGCATTTTGACCGTTAAATACTGCATAATTCATTAAAATAACGGCAAATTGTTCACGAGTGATATTTTCATTTGGTGCAAACGTACCATCACCAAAGCCGTTAATAATTTCATTTCCACTTGCCCACAAGATAGCATCGGTATACCAGTTTCCAGCTTGTACATCACTAAAAGCTGTACCATTTGTTGCAATTGGGCTTCCTTCTAAGCGCCAAAGCATAGTTACCATCATGGCACGAGAAAGATTTAGGTTTGGTGAAAATTGTTCGCTAGATGTTCCACTCATAATTCCTTGTGAATATGCAAAACGAACATTTCTAAAATGCCAGTCGTGACGAGCTATATCTGCAAACGGACTAATCCATTCGCTTACAAAAAACACTGAGAAATGATTTGTCATAAATGTAATTTGTGAACCGCTATAACTAGATCCTAACATTTCACGAATATTGCCATTAGTATCAATATAATATACCGTTAAAAAATCATGATATTCCGCAGATAAACTTGGTGTGTACGACATTGTGGTAGTTATAGTTCCATTAAAGTTATTTACATAGGTTTCGCCAACTAAAACTTCAAGTCTAATCGCCATATTATTACCAATAACCGCTTGCTGTGGTTGGCTTAACGTGCTTAAATCTGCAATTGTTTCTGAAATTATTTGAACAAGAGTGTTATCATCTTCACCAATCGCAATTCCTGCAAGCGTAGCAGAATCTAGTGTGATTACTGCTAAATCAGAATTAATTGTTAAGCTTATCCCATCTGAAACAATAGCTTTAATTGAGCGAATAGTAAGCTCTGTTTCAATGCGGCTTACTTCTCCTTGAATATTTAGTCTTACTTCTATGTTGGTTGCTCTTTCGGTTCTTGCTTTTGTGATAAGTTCACTGATAGCAGTTTCACTTATTACGACTGTAGCAGTTCCGTTACTTGCTGTTACCGCCTCTATTTCTGTAGATGTACTAACAGCAGTATTTATAGCGTTTAGTGTACTAGTTGCAGGAGTAGACACTCTAACCAAAGCATTTATTGCTGATGCTAAACTTTCAGTAGCTTGATTAACTTGAGTTTGAGTAGAATTTGCACTATTCAAAGCTGCTCTTGCATCTCTTAATGCCGACTGCATAATAGCCCACGAACCCCCCGTATAATGACTTTCTATGCGAGCTTCTGCACGAGCAATTTCATTACTTAACAAGGTTACATTTACGCCACTAACTCGAACCAAAGAGTTTAGTGCTAGTCTAAGGCTATTTAATGCATTATTAACTTCATTTTGTGTAGAATTTACGTTATGTCGCACCTGCTTAGCTATTATAAGAGTTACTTGCATGTTTTGCCATGAAGCAGATGTATAATTTGCCTGCATACGTGCCTCTGCATGTGCAATTTCGTTATTTAGAAGAATAAAATTTGTAGCACCTATTCTAACTAATGCGTTTATTGCTGACCTTAGAGCACTTGTTGCTGCATCAATTTGTGTTTGCGTAGCATTTGCATTATCACGTACTGCTCTCGCAGAAGTTAAGGCAGAATGAACCAGTGCCCATGAGGCTGCTGTATAATTTGTAAAATTGAGTCCTTCTGCACGTGCAATTTCAGTATTTAATGCGG
>WQZK01000024.1 GCA_009780765.1 Defluviitaleaceae bacterium | reverse complement strand
TATTTCTGAAACTGAAATAGACGAAGAAATTACAAGAATAGCAGAAAGCTACCAAATGGAAAAGGAAAGGCTTTTAGATGTTTTAAGAAATGAAGACAAAGAAGGCATAATTAAAGACTTAAATGTTAAAAAGGCTTTAGATTTTGTTTTAGAACATGCTGTTGATACTGCAAGCGACAAAAAAGCAAAAAAGGCAAAAAAATAGGAGGAAAATGAAATGGCTTTAGTCCCATATGTAATAGAGCAAACTAGCCGCGGCGAGCGTTCGTATGACATATATTCAAGGCTTTTAAAAGATAGAATAATCTTTTTAAGCGACGAAGTGAATGATGTAACAGCAAGCCTTATTGTAGCACAGCTATTGTTTTTAGATGCGGAAGACCCTGATAAAGACATACATTTTTATATAAACAGCCCAGGCGGTTCGGTTACTGCCGGCCTTGCCATACTTGATACTATGAACCACATCAAAGCAGATGTTTCAACAATTTGTGTTGGCATGGCGGCAAGTATGGGTGCAATACTTCTTTCTGGCGGTAAAAAAGGCAAACGTTTTGCACTCCCTAATTCGGAGGTTATGATTCATCAGCCTCTTGGCGGTGCTCGTGGTCAAGCAAGTGATATAAAAATTCAAGCCGACCATATTATGTATACAAGAAATAAGCTCAACAAAATTTTGGCTGATGCAACAGGGCAACCTATTGAAGTTATCGAAAGAGATAGCGACAGAGATAATTACATGCCTGCCGAAGTTGCTAAAGAATATGGCTTGATTGACTCTGTGATAACAAAGTAGTATTAAAGTGAAGGAGAAAATAAATGGCTTCTAATAACGATAGAGATTTACGTTGTTCGTTTTGCGGAAAACCTGAAGGGCAAGTTATAAGGCTTTTAGCAGGCCCCGAAGCTTATATCTGCAACGAATGTGTAGAGCTTTGTAATGGTATACTTGAGGCTGAAATTTCGCCGCGTTCTTTTTCTGGCGATTTTAGTGTAAAGAAACCAGAAGAAATAAAATTAAACCTTGATGAGTATGTGATTGGGCAAGCCGATGCTAAAAAAGCACTGGCTGTTGCGGTTTATAATCATTATAAAAGAATAACAAGCCTTGAAAATAGCGATATTGAGATACAAAAAAGCAATATCTTACTTTTAGGCCCTACCGGCGTTGGTAAAACATATCTTGCACAAACCATGGCCAAAATTCTTAATGTGCCTTTTGTTGTTGCCGATGCAACAAGCTTAACCGAAGCTGGTTATGTTGGTGAAGATGTTGAAAATATCTTGCTAAAACTCTTACAAGCTTGTGATTTTGATGTAGACGCTGCATCACATGGTATAATTTATATCGACGAGATAGATAAAATTACCAGAAAATCAGAAAATCCATCAATAACAAGAGATGTTAGCGGTGAAGGAGTTCAGCAGTCACTTTTAAAGATTTTAGAGGGCACTGTTGCAAATGTTCCTCCACAAGGGGGAAGAAAACACCCACATCAAGACTTTATTCAGCTTGATACCACAAATATCTTGTTTATTTGTGGTGGTGCATTTGATGGTATTGAAAAAATTATTGAGCAAAGGCTTGATAAGAAAGTTATCGGCTTTGGTTCTGAGCAAAAAACAAAAAAACAAAAGCTTAATGATAATGTTTTGAAAAGCGTTTCTGTGCAGGATTTACAGAAGTTTGGCTTCATTCCAGAGCTTATCGGGCGCTTGCCTGCTGTTGTAACTTTGGAGGCTCTTGATGTTTCTGCCCTTACAGATATTTTAACAAAGCCTAAAAATTCTCTTATAGAGCAGTATAAGTACATGCTTATGCTAGATGGTGTTAACCTTGAGTTTGAGCAAGAGGCACTAGAGGCCATTGCTAATCTTGCAATTGAGAGGCATACTGGTGCTCGTGGGCTTAGATCTATCTTAGAAGGATTCATGACGGACATAATGTACTACGTTCCTTCTGATGAAACTATTAAAAAAGTTGTAATTAAAAAAGAAACTGTTGAAAGAGGCGAAAAGCCTGAAATAATTTATAATATTGATGGGCTTGTAGCTAGTTAATTTCGGGAGCAACTCTCCCTAAGGGCGGATTTCATTCCGCCCTACTATATTATTAAGATTATTTAGGAGGGAAATTATGAAAACAAATGTTAGAAAAATGGTAACGTCTGCTCTATTAATCTCGATTGCTGTAATTTTATCGCAAGTATTTCACTTTTACGCTCCGGGTTCTGGCAGAATATTTCTTCCTCTGCATATACCTGTTTTAATAGCTGGACTTCTTTGTGGTGCAAAGTACGGCCTTATTGTTGGAATTTTAACGCCTTTAACTTCGCACCTAATAACACAAATGCCTCCTGCTGGGTCGCTTATTCAAATGACCTTAGAACTTGCTACATATGGTATGATTTCTGGCTTGGTAATTCATTTTGTTAAAACAAAATCTCAAATAGTTAATATTTATATTGCACTTTTTATTGCAATGATTACTGGGCGAGTTGTTTTTGGTGTTTTAAATGCCCTAATTTTCCAACTTGGAGAGTATAGCTTAAGTATTTGGCTTGCATCAGCTTTTATTACATCTCTTCCGGGTATTATTATTCAAGTAATTTTAATACCTGCCATAATTTTTACGCTAAACAAATTAAACTTTTTAAGCGAAAATATATAGAAAATACATAAATTTTATAAAAAGTATTGCACTTTAGCTAAATTTAAGTTATAATAGTAAATTGAGTACGGATGGTCCGCTGTGTATCTTATCTTCACAAGAACATCTTCGATACAAGGAGGAAATAGCATGAATGCTAATATTATCAAACAGCTAGAGGCTGAACAATTAAAGCAAGACGTTCCTAAGTTCAACATTGGTGATACTGTTAAGGTATACGCTAAAATTGTTGAGGGCACGCGTGAAAGAATTCAAACTTTTGAAGGTGTTGTTACTAAAAGACAAAACGGCGGTGCTCGTGAAACTTTCACAGTTAGAAGAATTTCTCACGGTGTTGGCGTTGAAAAAACTTGGCCATTACACTCTCCAAGAGTTGAAAATGTTGAAGTTGTTCGTCGCGGTATTGTTAGGCGTGCTAAGCTATTCTATTTAAGAGATAGAGTTGGCAAAAAAGCTAAAATTAAAGAAGTTATTACAAGAAAGGCGAAGTAATAATTTTTTTGGGGATGCGGTGCTTGGTCTTAAGCATGTATCCCCTTTGTTTTAATTTTTATATGGAGTGATTTTATGCTAAAAAAAACTATAAAAAACGATACGCTTAGAGGGCTAATCGAATGGGTTATTGCAATAGCTGTTGCTGTTTTATTATATTTTGTTTGTACAACTTTCTTGTTTCAAGTTGCAACGGTTGATGGGGCTTCTATGAACCCTACCCTCGCTCATAACGAAAGAGTTATTGTAAACCAACTTGCCTACCGTTTTTCGGAACCACAAATTGGTGATATTATTGCCTTCCCTCCTTCGGGAGATACTGGAATGACTTACGTTAAAAGAATTGTTGCCACCCCCGGCGACACTATCGACTTTTACAACATGCGTTTCTTTGTAAATGGCGAAATTGCTGGCGGCGAAATGTTTGACTATGATACTAGAGATTCTGGAAATCATCATTTTCCACTTATAATTCCAGATGAGTATTATTTCGTTTTAGGTGATAATAGAAATAATTCCAGCGATAGCAGAAATATATCTATCGGGCTTATTCATAGAGATCAAATAACTGGCAGAATACGAACAAGAATCTGGCCTATTAACGAAATGGGAAGAATTAGGTGATATAATGAATATACAATGGTACCCAGGCCATATGGCAAAAACTAAACGCTTGATGCTTGAATCTATATCTTTGGTTGATATTGTGATAGAGCTTTTAGATGCGAGAATTCCAATAAGCAGCCAAAACCCTGAAATAGATAACTTAACAAAGAACAAGCTTAGAGTAGTAATTTTAAATAAATCAGACCTTTCTGACGAACGTTATAATGTGAAATGGAAAGCTCATTTTGAAAGCCAAGGCATTAAAGTTATTTTTGTAAATTCTATAAAAGGCGTTGGCATTAGTGAGATAGAAACTGTTTGCCGTGAACTTATGAAAGAAAAAATCGAACGTTTAAGGGCAAGAGGCAGAATTTTTGTACCTATTAGAGCCATGATTTGTGGTATACCAAACGTTGGAAAATCTACGCTTATTAATAAATATGTTGGAAAAGCAATGACAAAGACAGGCGATAGACCCGGAGTTACCCGCTCGAACCAATGGGTTAAAATCCGAAAAGATTTTGAACTTTTAGACACGCCGGGAATTCTATGGCCAAAATTTGAAGATCAAGACGTTGGCTTAAACCTTGCCTTTTGCGGTGCTATAAAAGATGATATTATGGACATGTATTCACTAAGCCTAAAGCTTATTGAAAAATTGCAAGCACTCTATCCAGAAGCACTCAAAAACCGCTATAAAATTGAAGTTTTTGAGGAAGATTCGCTAGAAAAAATCTTAGAAAAAATTGCAGAAGCAAGAGGTTTTAAGATGAAAGGCAATGAGCTTGATTTAGACAGGGCAAGCATTATATTAATAGACGAGTTTAGAGCAGCAAAACTCGGAAAAATCACGCTTGAGCATGTATAATATGACACGCACATGTTATAAGCAATAGAAACACGTTTGAGAAATTGCTCATACTACTTGAATTTACTTTGAGTATTGCTGTAAACATAGCATGGTTTTGGCAATACAAAAAAATGAAATAAAGGGATTTTGAATATTATCTATTGAAAAATGTTTAAAATCCCTTTATAAAGTCAGTTAGAAGTTAAGCGATATCGTTGCCTTTTATCATTTGGGTTGTTAGGAATTGTCATCTCAATAAAACCCATAGAAATAGCAGGAATTAGATAACTATCTCTAAATGTTTGACGACGAGTTATGCCAATTTTAAGCATAAGCTCTTTTGTTGAAAGTGTTTCGTTTCCTAAAGCTTGTACCAAAATATTAACATGGTTGTTATGTTGCTCATCTTGTTGTACGGTATGTTGCTCGCTTTGTTGTTCATCTATATTTTTATTAAATGCACTTTTGTAAAATTCGTGAATATTGTGTACTTTTTCTTCTTGCTTAAGCACATCAGCTAGGTAATATGCTCGTTTAAGTATCTTTTCTGACTCAAGTACTTTCCCAGCCTTATTGAGGCAATATCCATAAATTTCTAAAATATTTGGTAAGGGAGATATTTCCGTTCTCTCAACACAATAATTTAAGCAATCTTCACACAATTTAAGTGCCTCATCATATCGTTTCAAAATATATAACATATATGCAAGATTTGATAAAATTAATGGATAAATTTGAGCCTTTTCAAACTTATTCATAAAAAATTTTTCAACACTTGATTTAACAGCTTCAATAATTTGGGCAGATTTTTCATAATCCTTATAAACGTAATAAGCATATGCTATTAAATTAATGGCTTGAATCTCATTGCGACTTAGCATAAGGCTACTGATTTGACTTTCTGAGAAATTAGGTATAGTAATAGATATGGCTTTCTTTACTTCATCAATATATTCATTGATGCTAGACTCATTAAAAGTATGAGGTTTTTGTGTCTGTATACGAAGATTTGCTTTAGCGATTAATAAATATTGAAAATAAAGTTTTTCTTTAAATTCTTCTCTACGTTCGAGTTCTAATATAATATTTTGTGCGGTAACTAAATTGCCACTTAAAAAGGCATTTGACAACAGGTCCATACTCTGCAAAATTTCGTATTCATCTTTATCGCAAAAAATGCTCATGTAATTATCAGAATGATAGCCTAAACGCCCTAGAAGTGCACGTAGCAAATAATTTGACGGAGAAATAAGCCCACGCTCTATGCGTGATAAAGTCGACGGTTCGCATAAGCCCCTTGAAAGCTGTTCTTGAGTTATGTTCATTTTACGTCTAGCATTTCGTATAAAAAAACCCGAGTCATGGATAGCCATTTTATTCACCTAACCTCATCTTAAAATTATGATATTGTAACAGAAAAAATAATATTTGTCAATAGGCATTTTGCGAATATTTTTTGTCTGCATTGCTTCTTGAAATTTTGATTTCTCAAAAGGTATAATATATAGTAAGAACATATATAGAAAGGTGCTGGGGAAATTGAGTAAATTTAAATCATTTAAGTTTAAGAAGTTAATTAGCCTTATATTGGCTATAGCATTATTAACTTCTAATGTACAACCTTTGCAGGGATTATTTTGGGCAAATGTTTTCGCATTTAATCAAGAGGAAACTTTAGAAGGTCAACACGATGAAACAGAGCTTACAGAAAGTCAGCTCAATGCTTTAGAGGAAATTGATTTGGCTAGAACTACACGGAACCTTGTAGGTTTTAGCGGAGAATACGCACTTGAAGGCGATGTGCCTACACAAGTTATCATATTGTTTGAGAATAGCCCCGCTGGCGTTTTGATAGCCGAGGCTCAAAAGCTTGGACGCTTTGTATCTGAAAGCGCTGCAAGAGAAACAGCCGAAAACGACCATCAACTATTTAGACAGGAACTACAAGCACTTTTTGGTGGGCAAAGAGGCAGATCGTCAACTTATGAAATTAGCCGCGAATATCGTCATGCTTTAAACGGCGTTGCAATGACTTTGCCTGCTGATATGGTATCAGAAGTTGCAAATTTTAAAAGTGTTAGGGCTATTTATCCTGATGTATGGGTTCAGCTTGACCCTATAGAAATGAACCATACCCTAGAAAACCCTAGAGGGATGAGTGAAGGGCGTGCAAGCATCAGAGCAGATGACCTCCATGCACTTGGCTACAGAGGTGCAGGCGTTACAATTGCTGTTTTAGATACAGGTGTTGATTATAATCATCCTGCATTTCAAGGCTCATTTTTAACACTTACAGAAGCACACGCCCTTGGCATGACACATATTACCGAAGCTGATTTAATAAATGGTTTCTATTATGGCAGAAATATGTTTAATGATGCTGCTTCTTGGCCTAATATGCAGCCAGGTGGGCACATCCATCATAACGCACCAAACGACCCTATGGAAACTACATACGAATATTGGGAAGCTTCTAATTATCCTGAATTTGATGGCCCATTTTCGTTTTACACAGCTCATGGAACTCACGTTGCTGGAACAATAGCAGGTCGTGCTTATGGTAACGACCCTGAAAACATGATTCTTGGCGTTGCACCAGAGGCATGGATATTTGCTTACCGCGTTTTAGGACCTCGTGGTGGTGGCTCGATTGCTGGCATTTTAGCTGGGATTGATAGAGTTGCTGTTGATATACCCGATATTGTAAATATGTCTTTAGGGGGCGGAGCAAATAATCCGCTTGGGCTTATGGCTTTGGCTATAAATAACCTCATGGCAGCCCCAGCTACAAGGCACATCACATTTGTTTTGGCGGCAGGTAACTCAGGTTCAGGTTATTTTACTATTAACGACCCCTCTCCATCATCATCTGCAATTACTGTTGGAAATGCTCAACCACCTGCAACAATTGTGAAAGCTACAAGTGGTGGGCAAGAATATAATGTATCCTTTGTGTTTAATACAAACTATACGCGTGAAGGTACAGGCGAACGCGTTACAGCAAATTGGCAGCGAGCACAATGGCTACATAACTTCCAAGCTGTAGAAGCTGTTATTAATATATATTCTACTACAGGTGTTGCTCCGTTTCCTGGTGCTTTTGCTCAATGGCCTTTAATGCCTTCTTCGGCAGATGGCTCTTATAGCATGTTGGCTATGCCGCATCTGCCAGAAGCTCAAGAAGAATTTCTTAGAGAAAATGAGGGTAATCCATCATCTATTTTCGGGCTTGGTATAGGTATCGAAGAAGAGTTTGAAGAGCTTGTTCAAACATTTGGCTCGGCCGTTTTAAACACTAGGTTTGTCGTTGTTTCTCGTGGACAAACATGGGTGGAACTTGACCGCTTGGCCAGAAAGTATAATATAGGCGGGTTTATAAGCATAAATCGCCCTGGTGAAGATTTTCCACAAGATCAAACAGGCAGGGTAGAAATGTCTGTACCTGTTGTTATGCTTTCTTACGATCAAGGGCTTGAGTTTTTTGAAAATAGACCGGCAGATCTTACATCTAATAATTGGCGTATCATATTTGAAAGCTTTGATGTAGGAGATACCACTCTTCACTTCTCGTCATCACGCGGACCTATTGACACAAGCTTTGAAATTAAGCCTGATGTTGCAGCCCAAGGAACCAATGTATTCTCTGCCGTGCCTATGTGGCACAACAATCCAAATGAGTATAGAGATTCTAATCGTGACGATTACTCAACAGCTTATGCTCTTATGACAGGTACATCTATGGCAGCCCCTCATGTTGCAGGTGCGGCGGCTTTACTAAAACAATACAGTAGACAAAATGCTTCTTCAACATGGGATTCTGAGGAGATAAAAGTGCGACTTATGAATACTGCCGGTATAAACGATTCGTTTGTAAGGGGTCAATATAGCGTATTTGAAACAGGTGCAGGATATATAGATGTTTACTTGGCAGCTAAAGCTGATACCGTTGTTTCAGTTATATATGACAGAGTTGCAACTGAGTCAGGTATTCCATTTTTTGAGCAAAATTTTATAAAAACCAGAACAGGCTCTTTAAGCTTTGGTGGAATTAATATTTTTGGTGACGAAGGTTTAGTAGAAGAGCATGTGAGAACTCTCACCACAGAGATAAATAACCAAAGTACTACTTCACGCACATATAGCATTAGATATGAATTCGTCACAGGTGGAAGACTAACAGCTACCGACCCTCGCGTTTCATTATCTTTTAGCACAAATAGTGTAACGGTGGCTCCTTTGCAAACCGAAAGCTTTGATATAACACTTACAGCCACAGAAGGGCTTGACAGAGAAGGCTTTTACGAAGGTTTTGTTTATGTAGAATATGGTACAGAACTTATTGCGAGATTGCCTTTTGCATTTGTGGTTTTAGAAAGGCCGCCTGCAATTCAAGATGTGTTTCTCAACAGACCTGTAATTTCAACAGGCGAATTTAGGCAAAACAACGCAAGTAACTGGATGGAATTATGGTATAGACCATTTTTTACATCTCAGATTAATATGTTTATTCTTGACCCAAGCAGAGTTTCTGTAGAACTTGACGAAACTAACTGGGCAAGACCAGAAAATTATGAAGCACTTATAGGCTCTGCCGGAACTTTTAATATTAATCCTCCGTTTAGAGAGGGAGAGTATCATCACGTACGCATATTTAACGGCGATTACAGGGCAATATCTGGCTGGAGCGGATTGCATCCTGGAGATGGCGTGCCTCGTTTTGAAAACACTTTAACAACTTTGCCTGAGGGTGATTATATTCTTGTTTTAGAAGTTCATAGGTTCGACGGTGGTTATGTATGGGATATGAATATGTTATTACCTTTTTCTGTAGACAACACTCCGCCAGAGCTTACTATAGATGGGCTTATAAACGATAGCGTAATGCGTATTCCATCTGGGCAAAGTGATTTAGTTGTGTCTGGTAATGTGTACGATGAATGGGTTTCTAAAGCAGCTTTAAGAGGCGTAAGGTTTAATGTTTGGGGCGAAGAAGATGGCGGGTTTGATTTAGATCCACGCCTTAGCGTTTCAAGGCAAAAATATAACGGCGTATGGATTCAAGCGGGAGACCGACCTGCTATTCGAGCAGAAGTTGATGAAAATGGCAATTTTGAAACAATTATTGAAAATATTTACGTAGAGCTTCCGTTTAACGTTACTGTTTGGGCTATTGATAATTATTCAATAATTCAAAGAAGAACTATGTCGATGCTAACTGCCCAAAATATTGATGTAACTGAAGGGCTAGGAGCAAAGCCTTATTTCGAACTTCCTGGTGGATTTGTTTCAGATTCAAGGCATGAGTATAGTGCCTTCTATTGGTCTGGTCTTAATGTAAATGAATTTACTTTCTGGGCAGAATCAACCTCGCCAGGGGTTTATTTCGACCAAAGAGCAGTTGCCATGTGGGTAGGAAATACGGCAGATATACGCGGCATATTAAATATTGGCGCTATAGAAAATCGTGATGAGATACTTGCGTTTAGTTCATCTAACCCATCTGTTGTTTCGATTATTCAAGATGGAAGCGTTGCAAGACTTTCGGCTATTTCGGTTGGGCAAGCAACTATAACTGTGCATACAAAGTTTGGCCTTACGGCACAGGCTATTATAACGGTTTCATCTAACCCAGTAGCAGGCGTAAACTTTAGGCCTAACGATTTTATTTACATGGGCAGGCATCACCATGTAAACCGAACAGGCAGAGAAGGTACTATTTTTGCGGCGGAATTAAACCCAATACTTTGGCGTGTTATGGGCGAAGAAGCTACTTCCGCTAATGGTGGCGATGGGTTTATCACTTTGCTTTCAGAATATGTAATTGATAATAGGCCATTTAATACAGGTCCATACTGGACGAGTAATGTATGGGGACAAATTACTGATGACATGTTAAGCATTAATCCTGGATGGCGCCCAAGTCTTAGAGGCTGGCTTAATGGCTATGATGCACACTTTTTAAGTGGACGTGTAGGCGGAGCGATAAGAATAGACCCAAGTATTCCTGATTACGAAGGCAGAAACAATCCTTTAGACTCTATATTTGCAAGATCGTTTACATCAGTAGAGCTTAACGCAATCCCTCCAGTTTTAAACCCTGTTCCATTATATTGGAATGGGCAGAGGCAACATAGTTTATCAGGCCTTGTTGATACTCATGAGCGTTTCTTCCTTCCATGGGCATCCATGTACAGCGTTGATTGGCAGAACCAAGATTCGGATAGAAGGTTTGATATTATGTGGTCGGCTGGCGATTTCTTTGGGGCAAACACGCTTATCACAAGAGATGATGACCCTCAAGATAACCCACTTATACTAGCAACCTACCGAGATGGCACGCCTGCAACATACTGGCTCGAAACAAGAGCTAGTGGAAATGAAGGCGTTGCACATATGATGATTATACAAGACCGTGAGGCACCAAATTATAGTTCACGTTTTGGGGCGTATACAATTCCATCAAGAGGCGAACCTGTAGTTACATTTGAAACAGGAGTACCGATTTTCCCTGAACACGGAGTTAGACCAGGGGCAAAACTCGACCCATCTCAGATAGTTTTTGCATATAATCTTGCGTATTACACTTTTGAAGCAGGATTTCCTGGTGAACAAACCAGATACCCAATGTCTTCAGGAACTACAAGCAGATATTTTAAACTTTCCATTCTTGGCGAAAATAATGGCTTGGGTATAGGACAAGTGCAAAACGTAGCTCCTTATTACAATGTTGTATCTGGGCAGCAATTTACTTTTAGTGATTTAACCTTTGAGTTTACTTCATCAGTGCCTTTCGCCAGCCGAACAACTGCTTACAAAATAGTTGATTCAAATGGGGAGCTTATTCATTGGCAAAGAAATAGAGGCAACTTCTTCATGGAACCATCGGCACTAGCTATTTCTGCTGATGTAAACCTTGAAGAAGGCGAATACATGATTTATTTCTGGCCTGAAAGACATAATTTCGACCAAAGCCATGAGGCTGGCGTTGTTGCAGCTTCAAGAATTATTGTAGCTGGCGGCGGTTCTAATGTTTCTGTTGAATCTGTAAATATCGTACCTGATACAATTGCATTAAACGTAGGCATGCAACAAAGGCTTATTACAGAAATTTTACCGACTAACGCATCAAACCAAGCAGTAACATGGACATCTAGCGACACAACAAGAGTACTAGTAGATGCTGATGGTTTAATAACTGCACTTAACGAAACTTTAACGGGCGAGCCAATTATAATTACAGCAACGGCCAGAGATAGCTCGGGCATTTTTGGAACAAGCGAAGTTACGGTAGCAGGGCAGCTTATTACAGATATTAGGGTGTTTGAAGATTCTATAGAAGTTCAAGAAATATATTTAGATTTCTCTAAAACTTCAACTACTATAGAAATAATAACCTTGCCAACAGGTGCTTTAGGCGGAACTACGATGCTTGTAGATGCAGGCTATGAGTCATTTATAATTGATAATTTAGATGGAACTTATACAATAAATTATGCTGGATATAACACTATCTACAATATTACATGGACGGCTATAGATGGCGGCGTTTCAACAACTTTGGTGGTAGTAAATGGAGATAGCCAAGCATTCATTCCAATTACAAATATTGAAATAACAGGCGATACAGAGCCTCGTAACATAGGTGAAACATGGACGTTTAACGTAGATATTTACCCGCAAAACACAACACCTCAAGAAATACGATGGATTTCGAGCAATCCTGAAGTTGCAACAGTACAAGAGTTTGGCAAAACTGTGCTTGTTACTGCACATGCACCAGGTATGGTGCGTATAACAGCAGTTTTGGGCGGAATTACTAGAAGTTTGGTTTCAGATACTGTAACCTTAACTGTTGCACCTGAAATTTCTAGCCTTACAATTATACCATCTGCAAGTAATATATTTATAGGCGAAACTTTAGGGCTTGATTATAGCATTCTTCCAACTAGTGCAATAGTAGATTTGGTTTCTTGGAATATTGAAGATGGTACGGCCGTTAATATTGATCAAAATGGCATTGTTACAGGCATTGCTGTGGGCACATCTTTAGTATCTGTTACAGTAAACGGATTAACATCATATGCCACCATTACCGTATCAGAGAAAATTGAAATAAGTATTAGCCCTGTTAATATAGCCGAGTTTGAATTTGATTCTACTACAAGCAGATATTCGTTCACAGGCTGGAGCTTTGATTTAGAGGCCAGAATTGACGGAGTTTTGGCAAATTCTGACGATATAATTTGGCTTACGAGTGATGCAAGGCTTGCAACAGTTAATGCAGATGGTTCTGTAATAGTTAGAGGCACAGGTCCTGCAACAATTATTGCCATGTACAGGCATGATGCAAATATTTACGCCGAATTTAATGTAGATTTGATACATCATGTAGTACTTGAACATATTGATATTATGGGTGGTGGGCAAATAATAACAAATACGGAAGTATCACTTCCCATAGCTGTAGGTGCCCCAAATGCAACTTTCCCTGAGGGTGAACGTTTGAATAGTCAAATTTTAGTAAATTCTCTGCTAAACCCTATAGGTGCAAGAGGCGATATTGTTTGGCAATCGCAAGATACTAGCATAGCTGTAGTTGGATATAGTGTAATTATACAAGAATGGGTAGTTCAATCGATTAACCCTGGGCGTACCACTATAACCGCTTCTATTACAAGAGATGATGGTATAATTATCTCTGCATCATTCGATGTTTTTGTTCAGTTTACAGCTAATCAAGTAATTATTGCAAATCCTGTGAGTGATGAAATTAGACTTGGAATTGGCGAAACATTCCAAATTGAGGCCGATTTCTTGGTAAATGGCAGTAAGGAAAATGTATTGCAAATAGGACAATATCAAATAAGAAATACTGCTAACACAATGTGGATGAACCCTGTAGGTTCAGGAAATGTTCTCTTAAACAATGATATTGTAAGCATCGACCAGAGTGGGGCTCTTGTTGCCTTATCCTTGGGGCAAACACGAGCAAGAGTGATGAATCCTATAGGCTCTATATCTTCTCGCGAAATAAGCATTATAGTAATGGAGAAAATATATGGAATAAGCTTAACTGCTCCAAACGGCACAAATTTTGGTACATTGCGAGCAGGTTATACGAATGTTAGTTCATTGCCTATAAATATTGCGAATATTGGTGCAAGAGAAACAGGCACTCTAAACTTATCTGTAAGTAATAATGATTTTATTTTATCTACTCAGCAAATAAGCAATATTGGGGCAGATGGGCAAAGTGCATTTACTATTGCTCCAAGGCTTGGTCTTGCTTTAGGTGAGCATACCGCGATTATTACTGTTTCTAATGCAAATGGCATACATGAAACTATAAATGTTACCTTCGCAGTAGGCGAACGAAATGATCAGCTAAGCTTTGGATTTATTGGAGTTCCTGAATTTTTACAATATACAGATTCAAGCTTTAATTTTAGATATGAGGCAACTGGCGGCAGCACAAATGGAAGAATAACTTATGCTAGAACTGATGATATTTCTCTTCCTAACGCTGCAATAGCATCTGTATCTAGTGATGGTAGAGTTTCTAATGTATTAAGAGCTGGATTTATCACAATTACAGCTACAATAGAGGGTGATGATAATTATAACCCGGCTACAGCAAGCTATACCATAGAAATAAGAAGAGGGCAGCAGGCAGCCCCAAGTCTTACAATGGCAGATATTTTAGATGTAACATTTAACAGAATAATTGTGCGACCTATGGAAGGCGTAGAATACGGACATTTTAATCCTCCATTTTCTAACTCTGCGTCAGCTTGGTCTTCATCAAATATTATATTTGGCTCAGGATTTGGGCTTTCTCCTAATCAAAACTATGGCATTGTAGTACGTTATGCTGCAAATGACTTGTATGAAGCTTCTCTGCCAAGTGAAGCTGTTATGATTACTACACCACCTAGACCTAGCGGAGAAATTTCAGGAACTGTTACTTTTACAGGAGTTGGAACAACACTTAGAATTG
>WQZK01000023.1 GCA_009780765.1 Defluviitaleaceae bacterium | reverse complement strand
TTTTTTTCAACTTAACTTTAAGTTAAGTTTTAAATATTTAACTCTTTAAAACGTATGGCATCCAAAATGCCTTCTTCCATAGAAAGTGTTGTTTCCCAATCTATAGCGGCCTTTGCACGCTCAATATTTGCGTATGAACCAACAACATCGCCGGGTCTTCTATCTCCATATACAATTTTTACTTTTTCGCCAGTTATATTTTCAAAAGCATATATAAGTTCTTTCACAGTAGAGCCAAGCCCTGAGCCAATATTTATAGATAGAAAATTCTTACTTGATGTTGTTACTTTTGTAAACGCCTTATCAAAATTTTCTAATGCTTTAATATGGGCTAAGGCAACATCAAAAACATGAATATAATCACGTATACAAGTGCCGTCCCTAGTGTTCCAATCGTTTCCACTAATAACGAATTCTTCATTGCGATAAACCGATTCTAACATTTTGTAAACAATGTTATGTGGATTTTTTTCTGTTATACCAGAACGCATCAAAGGGTCCGCCCCTATTGGATTAAAGCATCTAAGTGAGATACATTTCATGTCATAAGCTGCCGCAAAATCACGCAAAATCATTTCGGTTATATACTTACTTCTTGCAAATGGGCTTCTTGGATTAATTGGCGAGTTTTCTGTAACCATATATCCTGCAACATCATCATAAATACTAGCAGAAGAGCAGAAAATAATGTTTTTACAGCCATTATCGCTAAGGTTTTTAAAAAGCTCTATACTTCTAACAACATTGGAATTATAATATTCATATGGGTTAGAAACAGAAATATCTATAGATGATTTTTCAGCACAATGTATAGTAAAATTTATATCACCATGTTCATTAAAAATTTTATTAATAACTTCTTTGTTGCCTATACTATCTAATATAATTGGAGTATATCCCTTATCTATTAAAGCCGAGCAAATTGTGCTGCCAACATATCCCGCTCCACCTGTAACTAATACTTTCATATTTTCACCTTTTTCTTTACTATTCACCAAAAATTTTGTAAAAGCCCCAATCACGGTAGATTAACAAGCTTGCTCTTTCTTCTACTGTTAGGTATAAAGAAGATATTCCATTTAAATTAAAACTTCTTGTTTCAAACATTACAGGAAATTCCGCTCTAAGGCTATTAACATTATCCATGAAAGGCGATAAACCATTGAAACCTAAAAGTTCAAGCAAATACGCCCCTAAAAATGGTGATGATATTATATTATTTTCTGGCATAGTAGCATTTGCAAAATTTTCATCAATATTCAAATTGTTTCTCGCAGCAGTGTTTTGCCATATGAAAAATGGAGTTCTAAAAAGTCTTGATAAGTCCTCAAATGAGCCATGCTCATGAATATCAGGATAAAACACATCGTATACATCACGAGTAAACGCCGGAAGGTGGTCGCCAAAGTATACAACAACAACAGGTTCTTGTATGTTTTCAAAAAAATCTGTAAGGTCTCTAATTTGTGCATCTGCATCAGCAAGACCATAGAAATAATTAGAGAGTACATTTATAGCATCGTCCGAAATATCGTAATGTGTACTAAAGTTTGTATCTGCCATATACATATCTCTGTAAGGTCCATGATTTTGGATGGTTACAGTAAAGCTAAAAAGCGGAGTATCAGGATTTTCTGTACGATGATCATTAAAGGTTTGTATAATTTTTTTTGTAGCAGCCTCATCACTTATATATGGCCCTTTATGCGAGCCTTCGGGAAATTCGTCCATAAAAATGCTTCTTTCAAAGCCAAAAAACCTAAACACATTTTGCCTATTATAAAACCACTCATGTCCTGGGTGAATTGCAATAGACCGGTAACCTATTTGACCTAAAATAGATGGTAATGCTTCAAAATAATTATTAATAAGCATATATGAGTACGGAACACCTCTAAGGTAACGGGTGTTAAGCCCTGTTAAAACATCAAATTCTGTGTCACCCGTTCCACCGCCAAGGCTTGGAACAACGATATGTCCAGAAATAGATTCGTCCCGTATTCTAACAAAATTCTCTAGCGGATGCCTAAAGCCCGTAAAATCAAATCCAGGTTGAAGGGCTATGTCAGAAAAAGCTTCACCCATTATCATGATTATATGTGGTCTAACGCCATTTTCAAGTGCTTCAAAATTGGCTTGTTCAAATATTGCTCGTTGTGCTACTACCCTTTGGTGGTCAAAATCGTCGGGCCTTCTTAGTCTGTTTGTATTGTGCATATAAATAAAGTTGTAAATAAAGCCCCTTGAATTAGAGGTGTTTACTTGGTTAAAAATATTTCCGTGGACATAAAGCCTTTGGTTTATACTTGGGTTTTGGTAAACCGTAGAGTTTAGTAAGTACATAAGTGCTGCTGTAAGCACTACGCCTAAAGCTCTAAGTTTAAAGTTAATTTTTTTGGTTCGTATAAAAATACGTGCAATTATAGTGGCAATTATATAGAAAACAATCCCCAAAACTGCCGTAACTAATAAAGCCATGCCAAAGCTACCAATAACGCCAAAAAGCTCGGCAGACATAGAAAGGTCCCACGGCAAAAACGGGTCATGCCTATAAAGTATTTTAAAGCGATTAACAACACTTGCAATAATAAATACAAAACTTGGAATACTTACCGAAAGCACAAAATCAGATGTTGCAAAAAACAATATAAGTATGCTTAAAAATACAGGAATTGTGTTTAGTAGCAAATTTAAGAAATTTGAGTTTCTTGTTATTAAAAAAAGCACAGAAAAATTAATTGGTGCAATAAAAAGTGTAAAATATGTTATTAAAACTGATAGAACTGCTATTAAAATAAACGAAGCCACAGGGGGCAAGGTTAGCCTAGCCTTAAGTATTTTTTTTATCTTTTCTTTCATCATTAATCTCCTTAAAATTTTATTAAGTTGCAAAAAAGGGAACTTTTATGTATTTAATTCGTCTTATAAATATGGTATACTATATTAACGTTGTCCCAAAGGGCAACGGCATGTTAATGTTGCCCTAAAAAGGGTAGCATAAATTTGCTCTAAAAATGATTATACCACATAAGTACATGGGAGGCAATAAAAAATGAAAAACAAGGTAAAAAAGTATATAATAATACCGATTATATCCGGTGCGTTGGCTATTTCTTCGCTAGTTAATGTAAGCGAGGTTTATGCAAGAGTTTTATTTGAAACAAGACAGCAAGAAATTGTGGCAGGCGGTGTTAATTATGAGTATATAAGGCAGGCCACAACAAATGGGCTTTTAGACATACATATTTTAACGGTAGATATTAACAATCCACACATAGATATTAGAGCATTGCAGCCAGAAAACTACGGAACCCGTGAAACACTTACAACACTTTTAAACGAAAATGGTGCAATTGCGGGAATTAACGGTGATTTTTTTGATACAACTGCGAACCCTGTATCGGCTTTTGGGCCTGTTGTTTCTTCGGGAAATGTGCTTTCATTAAATAGCGAACAAGGCTACGCAACATTTTTTATAGATAACGGAAATAATCCGTTTATACAATATGTTTATCCAGAAGTGCAATTTTTAAATAATGGACGCCAGAACATGCAAATTCAAGCTTATAATAAATTTTTTAACGATTTTACGGCAGTTATTTATGACAGAAATGCTATAACAGATACCACAGAGTTTGATGCAAGATGGCCAGACCTTGTAAAGTTTGTTGTTGATAGGGGCGTTATAACTTACATAGGAACAAGCACAGTTACTGTTCCACAAAATGGTTTTATAGTTTTGGCAGCAGCAACTTATGCACAAAATTTTTATGACGTGGTTAGAGTAGGCGATAGAGCGGAAATGCGTATAGAAGCAAGGGTTGATTTTAGTAGGCTAAATATGGCTATAGGCGGAGCTGGAAAACTGGTTGAGAATGGTGTGGCGGTAAACAATGGGTTTGTTGTTGGGCCAAATAACAGACATCCAAGAAGTGCGATTGGTGTAAGCCAAGATGGTTCTAGGGTTATTATGGCTGTTGTAGACGGAAGAAGCCATTCTGTTGGCGTAACTCATGCAGAGCTTGCAAATATAATGATTAGGGCAGGGGCACACAGTGCTATGCACTTAGATGGTGGCGGCTCTTCAACAATGGCCATAAATGGGCATAATTCTAGCACAAATACTGTTGTTAATACACTTGCAGACGGAACGCAAAGAAGAATTGCAAATGGAATTGGCATATTTAACAGAGCACCAGTGGGAGCGATTTCTAGAATTATGCTAGAAACAGAGTATAATGTTGTATTTAACAATTCGGCTATAACCCTATCGGCATTTGGACTTGATAATAACCACAATAGGGTAAATAATCTTGCGGTTAATTTTTCTTCTTCAGACCCTAATGGAAGATTTGAAGGAAATGTATTTTATCCAGGCTCTTTAGGTCGTATTTTAATAACTGCGGAGCATAACGGTATGACAGTTACAAAGGAAATTGAAAATGTTGCACTTGCAGAACTTGTGCCAAACCGTGAAAGTTTAAACCTTTCTGTTGGGCAAAGTGCAAATTTAAGTTTTTTGGGTGTTAGCACAACTGGCATGAGCGGCAAAATTTCTGGTGTTAGGTATGAAGTTTTTCCAAGCAATCTTGGAACAATTACAAATAATGTTCTTACAGTAACAGGTGGAGAGAGTGGCTATATTAGGGCTTCTGTAGGGAATATTGTTAGGTATATAGAAGTTTTAGTTTCTACAAGGCTTGAATCTGTAACTTCGTTTAATACGCCATTTCCTGTAGAATTTCTTACATCAACGGCGGCAGTATCAGGCAGAACATATTTTACGGATACTGTTAATAATCCAGGAAATAATGCCGTTGCTTTAGAATATAGATTTGCTGAAAGCACTGCAACACAAACAGCATACACAAGATTTACAACGCCAATTGCACTTCGCGACAATGCTTCGGCTATAAGGCTCGCAGTTTTTGGTGATGGTAGTGGTAACTGGCTTAGAGCAAGAATTTTGGATGCAGAAGGCAACACATTTAATATAGACTTGGCCAGAGAAGTTGATTTTACTGGGTGGCGCCAGCTTACGGCTAATATTCCAGCAGCTGCAGTTCAGCCTGTAAGTGTTGAGCGGATATACGTTGCATCGCTTAGTAATACTGATACAACGGCTAGAACGATTTATTTCGATGATTTAATGTCTTTACATCCTGTTGAAAATGTTTCGGTAAATCTTCCTGCCTCTAGCAGATTTGTAAATCCTTTCGAAGCTAATCTCTCTTCTGCTCCTCAAGCAGGGTTCGATATAACAATTATTGGAGATATTGCAACTGATAACGAGGCTAATACATCAGTACAAAATAGTGCTATAAACAGATTTAGAGAAAATTCTCGCAAAGGATTTTTAGCAGGAAATACAAACATAACAGAAATTTCGGGCTTTGATGCGGTTAATATGGGTGGATATAGATTTAACCATTTTGATAATGTTGCGGTTGTTAAACTTAATGCTCAAAGCGGTAGATTAACCCCAACAGACTGGATATTTATAAGCGAATCTAAAAACTCTACTGCTGAGCATATTATAATTGTTATGGACAGAAACCCTTCCAATTTAACATTTACTAAAGAATACGAGCTTTTTAGAGAAGGTGTAGAATCTATTGTAGAAGCAGGCAAGAATGTGTTTGTAGTTTCAACTGATGGGCTAAGAACTTCGCAAACTGTTATAAACCAAGTGAATTATATAAATATTGGTGGGTTATTTAATCAAGATGGAAGTGTTAATGAAGATTTTTCTATTCTTAGATTTAGAATAAATGGCAATGATATAAGGTTTGACTTACAATAAAACAAAATATAAAGTAAAAACACCATGTAATTTACATGGTGTTTTTTTGTTATAGTGAATTAAGGCTAATTACTATTAGATTAAAGACCTGCAACAAAAGCATTAAAGCCAGCTTCGTTTTCAGGAACAACGATATCGCCTGTTAATATACGCTCTTGAATTTCCATTGTTCTGTTAAAATTAGCTTCAGAAACAAGAAGTGCAGTAGAAGAGCCTGGAGTACGTGGAGGGATACCAACGCCGCCTTCAGCAATACCATAAGTTAAAGTTTGCCCGCCAATGTTTTCGCCTGCAGCAAGTCTTAAAGAAATGTCATACATAGCTTCGCCAACAAGCTTAAGAGCAGAAGACATAACATTGTTAGGAGCTAAGTGGCTTTGGTCTTGGTCTACGCCAATAACGCGTCTATCGTGGTCAACCGCTGCTTCAATAACACCAAGGCCTACAGAACCTGCAGCATGGAAAACAATATCAGCACCGTTTGTGTACATAACAGTTGCAATTGCACGGCCAGCAGCAACATCTGCAAAGCTGTCTGCATATTCAACTAAAACTTCGATATTTACGCCACGCTCACGAGCAGCATACTCAACACCAGCTCTGAAACCAAATTCAAATTGGTCGATAATATTACCACGGATACCGCCGATAAAACCAACGATATTGCTCTCTGTTTCCATACCAGCCATAAAACCAACTAAGAAAGAAGGTTCTTGTGCTTTAAACATAACGCCTGTTACATTAGGAAGCGTATCGTCACCATAAGAAAAGTCTACAATTGCGAAGTTGTGGTCTGGGTTAATACGAGCAGAATCAGCTATAGCATCGCCCATTCTAAAACCAACGCCCCAAATAAGATCTTTATCTTGGTCTACAAATTGTGATATGTGAGGGATGTAATCAGAAGCATTTGTTGCTTCTAAGAAATTAACAGTGTGCCCATATGGACGAAGCTGTTGCAAACCTTCCCATGCAGATTGGTTAAACGATTGATCGTTTATACCGCCAACATCAGCAATCATAGCAACGCTAAAATCTGATGTAGCTGGCAATTCTGCTGGAAGTGTTACTGGTGTTGTTGTTTCCTCTTCTGTTCTTGAGCAACCAGCTAAAAATGCTAAGCCTAAAGCAAGAACAATTGCACCTTTTAAAAATTTTTTCATACTAAATTTTCCTCCTGATATGTAACTCTTAATAGAGTTATTTTTGTATATGTTAAAGGCAAAGCCCATTAACAACGGTTATTATTGCAAATCTAAAGGCGAAAAACCAAAAGGCAGTAACTCTTTAAGTTTATACACCTTGTAATTTTCTAAATCTTTTATTACAATTATTTCAAAATCATTTTTATCACAAAACTCTATCATAACTTGTCTACAAACGCCGCAAGGGTAGCAATAATCAGGCTCTTCAGAACCTTTTAACGAGCCACAAACAGCAATGGCATTAAACTCTCTTTCACCTTCTGAAACAGCTTTGAAAAACGCCGTTCTTTCAGCACAGTTTGTAGGCGTATATGCAGCATTTTCTATGTTTGTGCCAGTGTAAACTTTACCCTCTTTGGTTAAAAGTGCCGCACCAACTTGGAAGTTTGAATATGGAGAATATGATTTTTCTTTTGCAGATAACGCAAGTTTTATAAGTTCTTTATAGTCCATGTAAGTTCTCCTTAGTAGCCATTAGAATTTTCGTTATTAACGATTTTTATTATACGGCTTGTCCCAAGTCTTGTAGCTCCTAATGAAATAAATTTTTCTGCATCTTCTAAGCTTGAAATTCCACCAGCGGCTTTTATTTTAACATTTTTGCCAACATTCTCACTAAAAAGTTTAATATCTTCAAATGTTGCACCTGATGTACTAAAACCTGTAGAAGTCTTGATATAGTCAACCCCAGCACTAGTAACAATTTCGCACATTTTAACTTTTTCTTCGTTTGTTAAAAGGCAAGTTTCAATAATAACTTTTAAAATTTTTTCGCCACAAGCTTCTTTTATCTTTTTAATTTCTTCACAAAGACTATTATACTCTAAATTTTTAAGCATTGCAATATTAATTACCATATCAATTTCATCTGCACCATTTTCAATATAAGTCTTTGCCTCAAAAACCTTAATTTCAGTAGGTTGATAGCCATTTGGAAAACCAACAACTGTACAAATTTTAAGATTATCTTCAACATATTCTTTGGCAAATTTAACATAATAAGGCGGTATGCAAGCAGATGCAACTTTATATTTCATTGCATCATCTAAAATTTGTTTTATTTCTTCCTGTGTTGCAGTTTGTGTTAAAAGCGTATGGTCAACGCATGATAAGATTTTATTAATGTCCATTTAATTAACTACCTCCGTAAAGTATTCATTATAAAGCCATTTAGCTAATTTAAGCGAATTTTCACTTTGCTCCTTATTTTCCTGCTCACTCCAAAACCAAACAAACAAGAACTCAATTACAATCATAATAGTTGGTAAAGCATTATACTCATCAGCTGTTAAAGGGTTTACTTCATTATATCCAAGCAGAAGATTGTGATAAATTTCATGCCAAATTTTAATTTTAGCAAAATTGCATAGTTGTCCAAAAAGTAAGCTTGCCAAAAGATATGCAATGTCAAAAATTCGCACATTTCGCTGGCTAATATCAAAATCTAGCCAACCAGTTAATTTACCATCAACAAACAATACATTATGAGCATGAACATCACGATGAATAAGCTGGCGTGGCAATTTAACATAATTTTTGCTAAAAGCCGAATCAACGTTTTCTAAAATATTGCTAGAAACTAATGATTTAAGACTTGGTTTAATTTTATTTTTCCAAGTGGCAAGCAGATCGTTTTCATTGTATGCTATTTTGGATTCAATAAGCTTTAGAGCTTGGTGTAGTTTTGCAAGCTCTTTACCCATTGTGACAGCAAGATTAGGGTGTTTATAAAAATCTATTGTTTCGCCTGATAATTTTTTCATAAGAAAATACATACTATCGGGCGAAATAAGTTGCCCACTAATTGTTTTAACGTATGCAGCTACTGGAACATTTTTAGATGCTAAAATATCAGAAATTTGCATGCTGCATGATAATTCTTCGGCAGTAGAGTTTCGTTTTTTTAATATATATTTGCCATTAATATCCCATGTCGATTGTGAGGGAGATGCTATGGGTGTAATCGCAGCATCTCTTAAGCCCCAGTATAATAATATTTCTGCTATATTATCCACTATAATGCCAAAATACTTTCAAGAGCAATTTCCATCATATCAGTAAAAGAGCTTTGCCTTTCATCTGAAGAAGTTTTTTCATGCGTAACTAAAGAATCTGAAATTGTAAGCATACAAAGAGCATTCTTTTTGGCTTTTGCAGCGTTCATGTAAAGAGCAGCAGCTTCCATTTCAACGCATAAAACGCCTAAAGTACTCCATTTTAAAGTATCTTCTATACCTTTGTCGCCGTAAAAAATGTCAGAAGATAAAATATTGCCAACATTAAATTTAGCTCCTTTGGCTCTGGCGGCATTAACGGCAGACTCTAAAAGCTCATAGCTTGCAATTGGTGCAAATGTGCCAGAAAAATCGAATTGTTTTGCATAAGCCGAGTCAGAGCAAGCACCCATTCCGATAACTAGATCTCTAATTTTTAAATCAGGGCTTATGGCACCAGCAGTTCCAACTCTTATGATATTTTTAACATCATAGAAATTGTAAAGCTCGTAAGAATATATACCGATAGACGGCATACCCATGCCAGAGCCTTGAACAGAAACACGCTTACCTTTATAATTTCCTGTAAAGCCTAACATATTGCGAACAGAGTTATATTGTTTAACATCTGTTAAAAAATTATCGGCAATAAATTTTGCCCTTAACGGGTCGCCCGGCATTAAAACCGTTTCGGCTATTTCTCCAAGCTTTGCTTCAATGTGTGGTGTTGGTATCATTGTAACATCTCCTTAAATTTGTATAGTATTATTTTACAATAATTTCATTCCAATTGCAAATTCTTCAAACCCCATTTTTTTATAATAGGGAAGTAGATTTTTTTCACAAAGAAATTGCAAGTGTAAATTATTTTCTTTGCAATGTTTGGTTATTTTTTTGATTATTTCTGTTCCTATTCCTCTATTTTGGTAGTTAGGCAATACACCTAATCCACATAAATAAGCGTTAATAATTCCATCTGAAACAACTCTACCAGTACCGATGAGTTTATCGCCATCATACGCATATACAACTAAAAAGCTTTGTTTCATTGCCTTTAGAATATTATCAGAAGAAAGCTTTAAAAATGAATTCCAGCCTAATATTTCATAAAGTTTAAACAAATCATTCTTTTTTTGCAAGTCATACTTGTAAGTTATACTCACAGTATAACTTCCTTAAGAAAGCTCTCGCCAAAAACATCGTTTTCAATTTCTAAATATTCTAAAGTTGTTTTTGCTATATCAGCAAAAGAATTTCTAATTCCTAAGTTTATATTTTCTTTAATATTTTTACCATATGCAATTAGCGGAACGTATTCACGCGTATGGTCTGTTCCTTTAAAAGTTGGGTCGCAACCATGGTCGGCAGTTAGTATTAAAATATCGTTCTCTTGCAAATTTTCAGTTATTTTAGGCAAAATGTTATCAAACTCCATAAGCGAATCCGAATAACCCAAAACATCACGCCTATGCCCAAACATCATATCAAAATCTACTAGGTTTGTAAAGATTAATCCATTTTTGGTAGTAGCCATACACTCCAAAAGCTTATCAACATTATCCATATTTTCTTTAGCCAGAACCGATTTAGTTAAGCCAATTCCTGCAAAAATATCATCTATTTTGCCAATTCCAACCACCTCTTTGCCACTTTCTTTTATATAGTCAAGCATGGTTTTGCCAGTTGGTTTTAGTGAGTAATCTTTTCGATTTTTTGTTCGCTGATAATTACCACTCTTGCCTATAAAAGGCCTTGCGATAACCCTTGAAACCGCCAATTCATCCATAAGCATTTCTCTAGCAATTTCACAAATTTTATATAATTCTTCTAAGCTAACAACTTCTTCATGAGCAGCAACTTGAAAAACCGAATCGGCCGACGTGTAAACTATAACATCGCCTGTTTTAACGTGCAAATCACCAAGCCTTTCAATAATTTCGGTGCCAGATGCAACACAGTTGCCTAAAGCTTTTCTTCCAATTTTTTTCTCGAATTTTTCTAAAAAATCTTTCGGAAACCCATTAGGAAATGTAGGAAAAGGAGTATCAATTAAAAGTCCGGCCATTTCCCAGTGGCCTGTTGTTGTGTCTTTTCCTTTCGAGGCTTCGGCAAGTTTTGCATATGCTCCTTTAGGTGTTATTTCTTTACCATCAGCTAAAAGAGCACAACCATCAATATTTGATAAACCAAGGCTTATTAAATTTGGCAATTTCATTTTAGGCACGTGTTTCTTGATATTTATAAGAGTATTTGCTCCAATATCGCCATAATCGGCAGCATCAGGGAGTTCGCCAATGCCAACGCTATCTAAAACAACTAATATAACTCTTTTCATAATAATTCAGCTCCATCTTTTGATACCCTTGCATACACAATAGGTTTCTTGCTAGGCTCTTTTTCAGAAAAAATAATAGATTCTAAAAATTTTGCCTTACCAATTTCACATTTTTCTAAGCTAGACGTATAAATTGTTGCCAAAACATCACTTTTTTTAACTATATCACCCGTTTTTTTGTGTAAAATAATACCAGCACTAAAGTCTATTACAGAATCTTCTGTTTCACGCCCAGCACCTAAGAGGCATGCAGAAAGCCCAATTCCCGTTGTATCCATTTTTTCGATAAATCCACTGCTTTCTGAAATAATTTCTTGGGTAAACTTTGCGTTTTCAAAATTATTAATGTCGTAGATATGGTTTTCATTACCGCCTTGGGCTTTAACCATTTTAGCTAAAGTTTCAATTGCCGATTTGTTTTTAATACATTCTAAAACCATTTGTTTACATTCTTCTAAACTACCTTTGTTTGCAAGAAATAGCATTTCGGCCGCCAATAAAACGCAAATTTCTGTTAAATCTTCGGGGCCATTTCCATTTAAAACATCAACAACCTCTTTAATTTCTAAGCTGTTGCCAATTGCATAACCTAATGGAGTATCCATATCAGTTATAAGTGCAACAGTGCACCTTCCAACAGATTCGCCAATAGCAACCATAGCTTCAGCAAGCTTTATAGAGTCTTCAAGTGTTTTCATAAATGCACCACTACCAGTTTTAACATCTAATAGAATTGCATCACTACCAGCAGCAATTTTTTTACTCATTATGCTTGCTGCGATAAGGGGAATACTGTCAACCGTGCCTGTAACATCACGAAGAGCATATATTTTTTTATCAGCAGGGGCTAAATTTCCAGATTGACCCGCAACGCATATACCAGTTGTTTTTACAATTTCTAAAAACTCTTCTTTAGAAAACTCGGTCCTAAGGTTTGGGATGGCTTCAAGCTTGTCAACTGTTCCACCAGTGTGCGAAAGTCCACGCCCGCTCATTTTTGCAATTGGAACGCCAAGGCTTGCAACGATTGGCGAAATAATTAACGTTGTTTTATCACCAACACCTCCTGTAGAATGTTTGTCAACTTTAATTCCACTTATTGAAGAAAGATCCACAATTTCGCCCGAATTTACCATTGCCATGGTTAAGCTAGACGTTTCTTCTGCGGTCATTCCCATAAATCTGACTGCCATCAAAAAAGCCGACATTTGATAGTCAGGAATTTCTTTTTTTGTATAGCCGCTAATAATAAAATTAATTTCGTTGTGGTTAAGCTCTTGCCCGAGTTTCTTTTTTTCTATTAAATCTAACATTCTCATAGGTTGCCCTCCTGATTAAATATATTATAACACATAAGTACCTACCAAAAGTCTCAAATTTGTTTTAAATTTTTGACAAATATTTGTAAATTAACTTCTTGCCATGTTCAACTCCTGGTTGATTAAAAGCGTTGATGTTCATAAGCTCACCTAAAAATGCACAAGAATATTCTAGCATATACAAGAGCTGTCCGATTGTGAATTCTGTAATTTTAGGCAGTGTTAGAGTCATATTCATTTGTCCAACCTCTGTAAGCGAAGCTTCGGTTGCCTTTTTTGAAAGCTTAATGAGTTTAGAGTGAGGCACGCCACCTAAAATCTTCAAAGAATCAATATTTTCATAGTTTTTTGGAATAATCATCTCTTCATGATATTCATCAACATCTAAAAAGATAATAATCTTGTCTTTTGGCCCTTCAATGTAAAGCTGTAGCTGTGAATGTTGGTCTGTTGCACCTAGTGCCTTTGCCACATTAAAGCCAGTGTTTACAATATTTCCATCGTTATCAATTTCTTTAGAAAGTGATTCGGAAAAAAGCTGGCTATACCAATCAGGCACAAGCTTCAGCCTATCTACATAAGGCATCATAACAAAAATATTTTTATTATCTAAAAGTGACATATATTGCATGGCTGCAAAGGTTATTGCAGTATCTTCACAAGCTTGGCTTGCACCTCTTAAAATTTCTTTTATATCAAGCCCTAAAAACGCAGCAGGCAAAAGCCCAACAGGTGTTAAAACCGAAAATCTACCACCTACACCTTTAGGCACAAAAAACGTCTTAAACCCTTCATTTTTAGCGACTTTAATAAGGCTGCCGCTTTCTTCATCTGTTGTTATAACAATAAGTTCTTTCGCTTTTCCCCCTAATAAATTTTTTATTATCATAAACTGGCTTATGGTTTCTATGGTTTCTCCGGATTTTGTTATCACATTAAACAAGGTTTTATTTATATCAACTCGCTCGAGTATGTGAAAAAGTCGTTCAGGGTCTATATTATCGGCAATATAAAGCTTAGGTGTTTTAAATTCGTTATGATATGGGTGGTTTAGGGCATTATGCAAAACATATGTGCCAAAGGCAGAGCCACCAATACCTAAAATAACAATATTTTCAATTTTACCTTTCATTTTTTCTTTGTAATCTAAAATTTCCTCAACGACATTGCCTTGATTGTGTGGTAAAAGCATAAAATCCATGAGGCCTTTACTTTTTTTTTCAGAGATACTAACTTTTGCAGATTCTATTTTTTCTCTAATGTTTTTTATGTCTAACACCATGTTAGTATAGTCTAATTTTATTTTCATAAAAATCACCTAAAAACATTATAACAGATTTTTATTGTATTTTCCACTAAAAAATTGTATAATGGCTATATTACATATTTTAAGGAGATTTTACATGAGTTACTTACAGCAATTATTAATTTTACTGCCAATTATCTTTATTTCGGGATTTGTAGATAGTATAGCTGGTGGAGGCGGAATTATATCGCTACCTGCTTACCAAGTGGTTGGACTTAACCCAACCATGGTTTTAGGAACAAATAAGCTAAGTGCTAGTATTGGAAGCCTAACAAGTACTGCTAGATTTATAAAAAACAAAAGTTTTAGTAAAAAAATTTTTCCGTCGATTGCATTTGCGTTAATAGGTTCGGCAATTGGTGCTGAAATTGCAGTAAATGTGGACGATTTAATTCTTAAATACATTTTAATTGGAGCACTACCTGTTTTAGCAGTATTCATGCTTTTTAAAAAAGATTTTAAAGACGACGAAAGATACCAACAATACAGTAAACTAAAATTATTTGTAATGTGTGCATTAGTTGCCTTTGTTATTGGTATGTATGACGGTTTTTTTGGACCAGGAACAGGAACTTTTTTAATACTTTTATACACATCGGTTGTAGGGTTTTCACTTAGGGAGAGTTTGGGAAATGCAAAGATAATAAATTTTTCAACCAATATTGCAGCCGTAGTTGTTTTTATGTATAATGGGCAAATTGATTACAGGTTGGCACTTCCTGCTGCTGGGGCTGCAATTTTAGGCAATTACATAGGCACTGGGCTTGCAATTAAAAATGGTAAAAAAATAGTTAGGCCAATGCTTGTTGTGGTTTTAACTTTATTGCTTGGAAGTATAATTTATGGATTAATTA
>WQZK01000022.1 GCA_009780765.1 Defluviitaleaceae bacterium | reverse complement strand
ATGGCCATATTGACCAGAACCACCTGACTGCTTAACATACTTACCTTCAATATCAACCGCTTTTCTGAAAGTTTCTTTGTAAGCAACTTGTGGTTTACCAACATTTGCCTCAACTTTAAACTCACGAAGAAGCCTGTCAACAATAATTTCAAGGTGCAATTCACCCATACCAGAAATAATTGTTTGGCCTGTATCTTGGTTTGTAAATGTTCTGAAAGTTGGGTCTTCCTCTGCAAGCTTAGAAAGTGCAATACCCATTTTATCACGGCCAGCTTTAGTTTTTGGCTCAATAGCAACGTCAATAACAGGCTCTGGGAAGTTCATAGATTCGAGCACTACTTCGTTATCATCTTCAAAACAAAGAGTGTCGCCTGTTGTTGTGAATTTAAGACCTACAGCCGCAGCGATATCGCCCGCGTAAACCTTGTCGATTTCTTGACGGTTGTTTGCATGCATTTGCAAGATACGCCCAATTCTTTCTTTTTTGCCTTTTGTTGTGTTATATACATACGAACCGCTTGTTAAAACACCTGAATATACTCTAAAGAATGCAAGTTTTCCAACAAATGGGTCGTTCATAATTTTAAATGCTAAAGCTGCAAAAGGCTCTTCGTCTGACGAATGTCTTTCAATTTCCTCTTCGCTATCAGGTTTAAAACCTTTAATAGCAGGAATATCAACAGGTGCTGGCAAATAATCAACAACACCATCAAGAAGTCTTTGAACACCTTTGTTTTTGTATGCAGAACCGCAGAAAACAGGTGTAACAGTAGTAGCTATACAAGCATTTCTTAACGCCATTTTAAGCTCTTCTACAGAAATTTCTTCACCTTCTAGGTATTTTTCCATAAGTGCTTCGTCTTGCTCAACTATAGCCTCAACCATAGCAGCTCTAAACTCATCAGCTTTGTCCTTCATATCGGCAGGAATATCTATTTCAGAAATATCCTCGCCTTTATCGTCGTTATAAATATAAGCCTTCATTTTCATAAGGTCTATAACGCCTTTAAATAAATCTTCAGCACCAATTGGTAACTGAACAGGCACAGCATTAGCACCTAACCTGTCTTTAATCATTTCAACAACGTTGTAAAAATCGGCACCCATAATGTCCATCTTATTAACATATGCCATTCTAGGAACCATATATTTGTCGCCTTGGCGCCAAACCGTTTCTGACTGTGGCTCAACTCCGCCTTTTGCACAAAATACGCCAACCGCCCCATCAAGAACACGTAGCGAACGCTCTACCTCAACGGTAAAGTCAACGTGTCCCGGAGTGTCGATTATATTAATTCTGTGGTCTGCCCACTGTGTTGTAGTTGCGGCAGATGTAATTGTAATACCACGTTCTTGCTCTTGCTCCATCCAGTCCATAGTGGCAGTACCCTCATGAGTATCACCAATTTTATATGTTCTGCCTGTGTAGTAGAGTATACGTTCAGTCAGAGTTGTTTTACCAGCGTCGATGTGTGCCATAATTCCGATATTTCTCGTTTTTTCAAGCGGAAACTCTCTTTTCGACAACTTAACTCCTCCTTTTGCCGCTTATCCTCGTCATTGCGAGGAGTAGCTAGACGACGAAGCAATCCATCGTTATAGCAATCTCACGACTATTTATATTTTATATTGCTATTAAATTTGGATTTTATACCCAAATTCTAAGAAACCTACCACTTATAGTGCGAGAACGCTTTGTTAGCGTCTGCCATTCTGTGCATTTCTTCTTTTCTTTTAACTGCACCACCAGTTTGGTTTAGTGCATCCATAATTTCGCCGGCTAATCTTAACTCCATAGTTCTTTCGCCTCTTCTTCTAGCGAACTGAACTAACCATCTAAGGCCTAACGCTTTTCTTCTATCTGGTCTAACTTCCATCGGTACTTGATAAGTAGCACCGCCTACACGGCGTGCTTTAACCTCTAAAACAGGCATAATGTTGTTAAGTGCTTCTTCAAAACACTCTAGAGCTGCAGTGCCTCTTTTTTCTTCAACCTGTTTAAATGCACCGTATACAATTTGTTGTGCTGTTCCTTTTTTGCCGTCTAACATAACTGTGTTTACAAGCTTTGTAACCAGTTTTGATTTATACAGCGGATCTGGAAGCACGTCTCTTTTTGGTACATGACCCTTACGTGGCATGACTCTTCCCCCTTACATAGGTTAATTTGTAGTAAAATCACTTTGAAACAGTAACGTTTGAGTGCAACGAAACGCTTCACGGCTTTGCACTTTGCCTAGTGCTTTCGCTGTGCGAAAGTGGCTTCGCCAGTTTGCCAAAGGCAAACCACAAGGATAAACGATGCTGATTGAAAAGCATTTTACGATACTTCGGTACTCGTCATTTTTTTCGACGTACATGCCTTTATATACTTTTATATCTCAATTTTGGCAGATTATAAAACTTAAAAGGCTGTTATTTACTTGTTTTGCTAGTTTACTACTACTTAGCAGCAGCTTTTGGCCTCTTAGCACCGTATTTAGAACGAGCCTGACGACGGTTAGCAACGCCCGCTGTATCAAGTGTTCCACGAACAATGTGGTATCTAACACCCGGAACGTCTTTAATTCTACCGCCCCTAATTAAAACAACGCTATGCTCTTGAAGGTTGTGGCCTTCTCCAGGGATATAAGCCGTAACCTCGATACCGTTTGACAAACGAACTCTGGCAATTTTACGTAACGCCGAGTTTGGTTTTTTAGGTGTAGATGTTTTAACCGATGTACAAACGCCTCTTTTTTGTGGGCTACTAGCCGTTGTGTGTTTCTTTTTTAAAGAGTTGTAGTTTTTTTGAAGAGCTGGCGAGTTAGATTTTTTCTTATTAACAACTCTGCCTTTTCTAACTAGTTGGTTAAACGTTGGCATGATGCACCTCCTTAGTTTTATAATCTGCTTTGCCAATTTTTTGCATGTAGATATTTGCACATAAAAATAACATGCTAAAAGATTATACTACAAATCTTTTAACATGTCAAGCTAATATTTTCAACATTTGAAAGTAAGTACTCTGGCTAAACGGCATGGCGAACAGAAAAAATAATTTCATTACAACGCTAATGACAATTGATAACCTAAAATGTCATTCATTTCCTCGCAGATTGAACCATTGCGTTTAGCCACTACATATTACATATATCCGATTTCCGTTATAATTCCAATTATCATATCTTTGTCTACAACATTCGGGTCCATGTTGATGTATACAATAGTATCTTCAATTCTTGAAATAATCAAAAATCTCTCGCCATTGTCATGCGTAATTATTTCGTAATTTGCCCCTATTACTTCCACAATTTCATGGCCTGAATGTTCTTCATAAATTTCTTCAAGTTCTGCTCTTGTAACATTAATTAATCCTATTGCAGCTTCTTCGGATGTAAGTCCCCAAAACTCCAGATTAAAGTTTCCGCCAACAGCAACTAGCACAATTCCAACCTCTTCTGTAGGAAACTCGTGAGTCGAATTTGTAACAAAATAACCCATTTCGTCTAACATTCGCCCAAATTCTAGTGATTCTAGAGGTGTTCTTTCGATGCTGTTTTCAACAATTTCTACTGTCCAAACAGAAGGTTCTGCTCTGTCACAAGAAGCAAGGAATAATGCTCCAAAACTAAGTAAAAGCACTAATAATATTTTTTTCATAATAAAACTCCTTAGTCATTCATATTTTCTATAGATTTTATTCTATTACCTACAAAAGTAACAAGGTACGTGGCTTCGCCGGGCATTTCTCGCACATCTCCCCAATCCAAGATGGTTGAAACTGTAGTTTTAACAACTGCATGGTTTCCATCTTGTTCAAGCAAAACATGAGTTGCAGTTTCCCATTGTGGACGAGGTAGTTGCCAAGCATCTCTCGCCCAAATGTAAATATACAACATACCACCATACTCCAAAAATGGAGGCGTTTCTCCCGAAAGTTCATTCTCAACCCAATCTTCAGTATAAAGCCATAAAAGATGATTGCGAATATCTTCCATGTTTACCCACAACATTCTAGCATATCCTCTTTCATCAAGGTGAGGTTCTGCTATTTCGGCTTGCCCATAGCCGAGTGAAAAATCAAACCTATAGCTAGGCCTCATATACGTCCAAGCTTCCCAAAACTCGCCTGCCATCTCAATTCTTGAGCCAAGTTCTTCTATAGTAAGCGGTAAAGTTCTTTCATTTGTATTTTCAAAAGGACCACCGTATAAAATTTCCACATCGTCAATTCTACCATCTATTAAAGTAAAGCGATATAAAACTTCCCAAGGATAGGCATATGGCATATGCCACGAACCCCATAAAACTGCTGTTTCTACTACTGCAACGTTGTTTTCTTGCGAGATTAAGGTATGCCCTGCTGTTGCCCAGTTGGGGCGAGGAAAGCCCGCTCTTGTAATATCAATTAAAAGCACATTATCATATTCTGCAAAAGGGATGCCGATGTATGGTATTCCATTAGTAAAGCCTTCATTTATCCAGTTTTCTGTATAATATTGCGACAAAAAATCATAAATATCGCTTAAGCTTTCAAACCCAGATTCGGGAGAAAGAGTAGCCCAAGCTCGCCCCTCAAGATGTTCAGGCGTATTAGGCCATTCCCATGGAGGGTTGCTGGTTTCAAACTCAAACACGCCGCTATGGTTCCACCAATCTTCCCAAAATGTGTTTCCGAGAACTATTGTTTCGCCAAGCTCTTCTATTGTAAATTGCTGAGATGGTTCTATTATAGGCGGTGGCGGCAAAATGTCTATTATAATTTCTGGTTCGTTAGTGCAAGCTGTAAGCCCTAAAGCCAAAAAAGCTCCAAGTAAAATTATATATAGTTTATGTAGTATTTTCTTCATTTTCATCTCCTTTTAAAATATTGCAAGTCTAAGTATATCATATTGGGGTATAAAAATCAATCCATTAATCACCTCTTCATTTTATATTAATATACTGTTAATATAAAATTCACAATTTTTAAGGAGACCCTAATGAAACCAACACCACCACGCACAGGACCACCAAGACACATACCCACAAATGTAAGCGATTCGAGCTTTTGTGATATTTGTTTTCTAAGAGACCATCTAAACACCTATGTTTACATACATTTAAAAACAGGGCTGGATATTTGGTTTTACCCAACCTATGTAGCACACGATTATGCCGTTGGTTATATATGGTACAATAATCATTGGAACGAAATTAAAATGAATTTTGATGATATTATTTCTTTTTTCTAGGAGGTTGATAGGCTGTGAATGAAATAATTGTTAAATACAACGGGGATATAACAAGAGTTGCTACAGAACTTGGCATGAAAGTAGAGATTTTAAACGAAAATTATGCAATAATAACGCTAGATTTAAACGATATTAATAATCTTATTTCTCGCCCAGAGGTTGAGTATATAGAGCGAGCGAAAATATTAACTCCCACTATTCAAGAAAGTATGCGTAAATCTTGTATTCAGCCTGTTCACGATACTAGAGGATACAATTTAACTGGTGAGGGCGTTATTGTAGCCGTAATAGATTCTGGAATAGACTACCAGCATCCTGATTTTAAAAACGATGACGGTACAACAAGGATACTATACATATACGACCAAGCAGAAAACAAAGAATACACAAGCGAAATGATAAATGAGGCTTTAAAAGCTGAAAATCCTCACGAAATCGTTCCGCAAATGGACTTTTTAGGACACGGAACAGCCGTTACGGGCATCGCCGCAGGAAATAATACAGAATATATCGGTGTTGCACCTAAGGCATCTATAATAGCCTACAAACTTGGACAAAAAGGGAGCGAGGCTTTCGCACGTACAACAGAAATTATGCGTGGCATAAAATATGTAATCGACAAAGCCATAGAGCACAACATGCCCCTTTCGATTAATCTAAGTTTTGGTATGAATGATGGTGCACATTCGGGCGAATCGCTATTTGAAACATATATAAACGATATGAGCAGAAAATGGAAAACAGTTATTTCTGTTGCTTCTGGCAATGAGGGAAGTGGTTCGCATCATTTTTCAGGAAAAATTGAACAGAACGAAACAATGGATATAGAGTTTATTATATCAACTGCAAGAAACAGTGTTTTCATGACGTTTTGGAAGAGCTTTGTTGATATATTTCATGCCCAAATAATAGCACCAAATGGCAAAAGCACCAATGTGCTAAGAGGTGATGAACCAATGACGATGTTTAGGGTAGACGATGTTACAGTAACAATTTATAACCGCCAACCAAACCATTATACAGAGGACCAAGAAATTTTTGCACTTTTTGAAGCCAAAAACCCTGCTATGTTAGAGGGTGTTTGGAGGCTTAGAATTACAGGAATTCATGTGATTGATGGCGTGTTTGATGTTTGGTTACCAACAACCGAAGAAGTAGGCAAACAAACCGCTTTTACAAAACCTTCTGCAAGTAAAACAATAACCATTCCGGCAACCGCCAAATCTGTTATCTCTGTTGGTGGGTATAATCACTTATTAAATTCTATTGCCGACTTTTCAGGGCGTGGTTATACAAGAGCTGATGTGTATATAAAACCTGATATTGTGGCTCCTGCGGTTAATATCATGTCGGCTAAAGTTGGAGGCGGGCATGATGCATTTACAGGCACAAGCATGGCAGCACCATTTGTTGCGGGGTCAGCGGCTCTTATGCTAGAGTGGGGCATTGTAAAGAAAAACGACCTGTTTCTTTACGGGCAAAGAATTAAAGCTTTTCTAAAGTTTGGGGCAAAAAGAAGTTTGGGTGCAATTTACCCAAATCCGGAGTTTGGCTTTGGAACTCTCTGTCTAAGTGATACAATGGACCATTTAAAAGACTATACAGGTAGTAACCATACCATTGGCATACAGGAGCTACCGCCTCAAAGAGAAATGCGAGATGAAGATATTCCAATGTCAGAATTTGTTCTTTTGCCAGATGTTGTAGATTTTTATACTTACTACGATTCTTCATTTAGAGAATATATAAGGGATAAGCCTTTTATCAGAGTAGGAACAATTTTAATTCAAGAATATGCTATATCATACGTTAGAGAGAAATACATGCCACAAATTATAAACGATTTAAATGCAGGATATTTAAACATTTTCCCTAGTATGTGCGGGATGATGGATAGAATGAGCCTAGACCAAGCAGGAATAATAAGTATACAGCAGCAGCCTTACTTAAATCTTAGGGGGCAAGGCGTTTTAATAGGAATTGTAGACACGGGTATAGACTACACTCAAGACGCCTTTAGATACGAGGACGACACAAGCAAAATAAAATACATCTGGGACCAAACTCTAAAAGGCAATCTTCCAACAACCCCCAACGACTTGCATTTTGGAGC
Source organism: Defluviitaleaceae bacterium (assembly GCA_009780765.1). Taxonomy (GTDB): domain Bacteria; phylum Bacillota; class Clostridia; order Lachnospirales; family UBA5962; genus WQZK01. The sequence continues at coordinate 7,602 of WQZK01000022.1, read as the reverse complement.
AGAGTTTACTCAAGAGGAGATAAATGAGGCATTAAGCTCCGAAAATCCGTTTGAAATAGTGCCTCATAAGGACACCGTGGGCCATGGCACATTTTTAGCAGGAATAGCTGCAGGGCGTGAAGATAATCAATATATAGGTGCGGCACCCGATTCCGAAATTATCATGGTAAAACTTAGAAAGGCAAGGCCTTATTATCTTGATAAATACCTTGTGCCAAAAAACCAAGAAAATGCATTTGAATCAAGCGATGTTTTGCTGGGTGTTAAATATATCCTTGAAAAAGGCATAGAGCTTAACCGCCCAACTGCTATTTGTGTAGCCCTTGGCTCAAACTGGGGTGGGCTTAACGGCTCTACCGTGTTTGAAGAATGTTTAACGTTGGTTTCTCAAAAAACAAGTGCCTGTATACTAAATGCTGCTGGAAACGAGAGCAATGCCAAACACCATGTAACAGGCAAGGTTGAAAAAACAGGCGATATAAAAAACATCGAACTTAGGTGTGGCGATAATGTAGATTCTTTTTATATTTCTTTTTGGTACTCTGCATACGATAAATTTAATATTTCTGTAAAGTCACCTCTTGGCGAAGTTGCTTACGCTAAACCAATAAAACCAAACTTTTTGTATGAAAGCAAACTTGTTCTTGAAAATTCTATAGTTCAGATTGAATATTCTATCAGCCAGAGCAATTCGGCAATTGTTAAAATACTAAGACCAACACCGGGTATTTGGACGATAATACTAACTGGCGAGATTATTTTAGATGGCGTATATCACGGCTGGTTACCAATAACAGGCTTTGTAAGCGAAGAAGTAGAGTTTTTAGAGCCGTCGCCGCACACAACAGTAATAAATCCCGCAACATCTATCGGAACAATCTCATGTGGGGCATACAATAGCTTAAATAATAGCTTGTATATATCCTCTTCTTGGGGTCCAACCCGCTTGCCACGAGTTTCACCCGATTTAGTGGCACCTGGCGTTAACGTTGGCGGAGTTTTTCCAGCAGGCTATGGCACAATGACAGGAACATCAGTTGCAACGGCAATAACCGCAGGTGCGGCTGCACTCCTTTTACAATGGGCAATTGTTGATAAAAACGACCTTTCTATGAACACATACAGGCTTAGAAGTTACCTTGTAAGAGGCTGTAAGCAAGATATGGGCGTTCAATACCCAAATAACCAGTGGGGTTATGGGAAATTAAATCTTCAAGAAACCTTTGACCTGCTAAAGAGATAACGGCTAAAGCTTTATCCTACTATTTATCAGATAGTCATGGGATGGAAGGGCAACATTAATAATTTGTCTCAAATTCTTTAATCTCAGCATTTATGTTGCCGTCATTAAATTTTAATAACCCTTCCCTTGCATTTTTCAGCTCAAAACTGTATACTTATATTGTAGTACAAAGGAGGAGATTTTTATGAAGATACTCGTAACAGGTGGTGCGGGATACATAGGAAGCCACACAGTTGTAGAACTTTTAACAGAGGGACACGAAGTTGTGGTTTTAGATAACCTTGACAACGCAAACAATATAGTTTTAGATAGAATACAAAAGATAACAGGAAAATCGGCCATTTTTTATAATTTTAGCATTACCGAAAAGCCTAAAATGCGTGATTTATTTGAAAAAGAAAAAATTGATGCAGTTATACATTTCGCGGCTTTAAAGGCTGTAGGCGAATCTTTAGAAAAACCGCTTCAGTACTACAGCGTAAATATCGGTGGCACAATAAATTTACTAGAAGTTATGCGTGAGTTTAATGTTAAAAATTTCATATTTAGCTCTTCGGCAACAGTTTATGGGCCTACATATCCTGTTCCGTTTACAGAGGATATGAAGCCCTCTTCAGACACAACAACGCCTTACGGCTACTCAAAAGTTGTTTTAGAGCGGATATTAGAAGACATAGGCAACGCCGATAAAGATTTTAAAATTATATCGCTAAGATACTTTAATCCTGTTGGGGCACATCAAAGCGGGTTAATTGGAGAAAGCCCTATTGGCGAACCTAAAAATTTACCAGCTATTTTAACACAAATTGCGATTGGTAAAATAGAAAAATTTACGGTTTTTGGTAATGATTATGATACGCCAGATGGCACTTGCACAAGAGATTATATCCACGTTGTAGATTTGGCAAAAGGCCACACAAAAGCGTTAAATAAAATTTCTGAAATTTCTGGATACGAAGTTTACAATTTAGGAACAGGCAAAGATTACTCTGTTCTTGAAATGATAGAAGCTTTTGAAAAAGCAACGGGTGAAAAAATTCCATACGAAATAGGCGAAAGAAGGCCAAATAACGCTGATATACCAATTTGCTACTCGTCGGCTGAAAAAGCCGAAAAAGAGCTTTTGTTTAAGGCAGAGTTTAGTATTGAAGATATGTGGAGAGATAGCTGGCGATTCCAGCAAAAAAACCCAAATGGATACCAGTAGGGAACGGCGTCCTCAACATTTTGTACCCATCATAAAATCCAAATAGGAGGCACCCTCATGAACAGGCTAGAAATTGACATGATTGTTTTAGATACTTTAGAGGCACTAGCATTATACGAGCGAATTTTTGAAGTTGAAAAGCTAGAAGTTGGTGATTTTATAAGGGGGCAAAACGGTGCGGTTTTTAATATTTATGGCACTAGATTTCATTTGCTAGACGAAAACCCTGATTTTAACATGTTTGCACTAAAGAGCGACGATTATATTCCAATTTGGTTTAACATTGCTGTGCCTGATATTAACGAAGTTTTTAGCAAGGCTATTGAGGTTGGATGCACACAAATCACACCTGTAACAGATATGCCTTTAATGGGTGTAAAAAATGCCATGTTTAAAGACCCTTTTGGCTATGTGTGGATGCTTCACCAAATAGATAAAGAAGTTAGTTTTGAAGAACGCTCTAAAATCCTTGAAACACAAGGGTTTAAAAGAAGATAACTAAATAAAAAACAAATATATAAATGAGGAGACTGACTAAAATGGACCAAAGAAATGTACAACTAGCAAAAAATTTAATTCATCACTCGGTAAAACTACAAAAAGGTGAGAAGGTGCAAATCACATCAAATGGGTTTGATGCGGTAGAGCTTGTAAACGCCCTAGTTCGTGAGGCTTATGCAGTAGGAGCCATTCCTTTTGTTAGAATCGGCAACCCAGCTACAACAAGAGAGCTTATGCTAGGTATGACAGAAGAAATTATTAACCTTAGAACAGAAATAGACTTCCACCAAGCTAATGCGATGGATGCCTTTATTTCAATCAGTGCGAGTTCTAACACGGCCGAAATGTCTGATGTTCCTATCGAAATACTTCGCATGAATGGCATGATTTACGGCAAAAAAATTGGCCAAGAAATTGTTTTAACTCGCAAATGGGTTGGGCTTAATTATCCAACGCCAAACTTGGCTCAAGCAGCAAATAAAAGCCATGATGCGTTTAAAGATTTCTACTACAAAGTTTGCACTTTAGATTACAAAAAAATGGATAAAGCAATGGATGCTATGAAAGAACTAATGGAGAGAACTGATAAAGTTAGAATTACTGGTGTAGACACAGACTTAACTTTCTCAATAAAAGGCCTTAAAGCAGTTAAATGTGCAGGCGAGTATAACATTCCTGATGGCGAAATTTTCACATCTCCTATAAAAGACTCGGTAAATGGCTATATTACTTACAACACACCATCTAACTACCAAGGGTTTACTTACGAAAATGTTAGATTCGAGTTTGAAAACGGCAAAATCGTAAAAGCTACGGCAAACAACACAGAAAAAATTAACAAAGTTTTAGACGCTGATGAAGGTGCAAGATACATTGGTGAATTTGCACTTGGCGTAAACCCTTACATCGAAACGCCTATGAACGATACGTTGTTCGATGAAAAAATTAAAGGCTCTTTCCATTTCACTCCGGGTATGAGCTATCCAGGCGATGGTTGCAATGGCAATGTTTCGGCTGTTCACTGGGATTTAGTTTTCATACAGACCAAAGAGTTTGGTGGTGGCGAGATTTATTTCGACGATGTTTTAGTAAGAAAAGATGGCAGGTTCGTTCTTCCTGAGCTTGACTCTTTAAATCCTGAAAATTTAGTGTAAAACCCAAATAAATACAGACTTAGAGGCGGCATAATATGCCGTCTTTTTTTATATTCAATCTTAAAAGTAATTACTTTTATAATTATTTTTACAATTTAATATATAATTATAAAAAATATTTTAAAATATTTTAATAAAAGACTTGCAATTATTATTTTAATATGATATACTAAATATATTGTAAATAGTTTTTATATATTACAGTTTAAATAAATTGGAATTAACATTGTAAAATATTTTTATAAATATGTTGTAAATAAAATTACTTTGTGATATAATAGGAGAATAGATGGATAATAAATAGGGAATACTTGTAAGAGGAGATGACGAGCTGCATGAAAAACAAAGCCAAAATGCCAATAGAGCATTTAAATATTGCCGAGTTTAACCGTGGTCAGTCGTCAAAGCTTGTTCGGGATTTAGTAGATACCGACAAGGTTGCCTTTATACAAAAACATGGCAAGCCAATGGCCGTTTTAATATCTTACGAAAGGTACAAACGCTTGCTAGAAGAGGAGATCGATATTAATGAATATTAATTATGATACTTGCCCTATTAACTGCCCATACAACAAAATTGTTAAAACTCGCCAAATTATTAAAAGCTCTAAACATATATCAATTAATAAGCTTTACAGTGTAAGAATTATGAAAAAACCTTTAGGTTGCGTAGGCTACTGCAAGGTTAAAAAAACAAGAATTGATATAACTATTGAAAAAGCTCTGCTATATTTGCTGGAGTCAGACCCAAACCCACCAGCAACAAACCACCCATTTATTTCGGAGTTTTTAAATAATCGCACTAAAGAGCTTGATAGCTTAATTAGCACCATGCAGTATTAGAAAGTTTACAATTAAATATGTTTACGCCAATGGGTTGTACTATCTTTTTCACTTGATTTTTCGTAAGTTTTTAAAACAGGTCTTGAAAATGGCAAATTTATAAGCCACTTCAAGGGGGAACTTGTTAAAAGCTTATAGCGATGTTTAAAGAGCTTGCATGCGGGGAGTGTTGCAGGAAAACTACAAACATTATTCATATACTTTGTATGTGAAGTACTTCATGCTTTAGGGGATATAAAGCATGTGGTAGAAACTTTAATCAAAGGCTGTACATCCCAGTGGCGTAAACATATGATTTGTATATTGTTGTTATAGTAGTGAAATAGTTTACCCCTTCTCAAACCGTAAATTATTTCATCGCTTTGATACTATAACAACAAAATAAAACCGCAGATTCTCACTGCGGTTTTTTGTTTCTTGTTTCTTTAACTAGCAATCTTTATTATTGTTATGGTTGTTCTTTTTGTCTTTGTTTGGATTTGCTTCTTGTGAATGGTCGTTTTTCTTTTTATCTTTATCCATTACATTAATCCTCCTTGGTAAGTAAGTATATAGGTTTTCAGCCTATTAATAAGTATTATTTCACATAAAAACCATTTTATACATATAAAGAGAAAATATTTTTAGAAGTAGCACAACAAAAAAGCAACGAACTATTCCGCTGCTTCTTTATCCAAGTTTGAAATTTCTTCAGAAAAATAATTTTCATCCACTCCAAGAGCTTCGCAAATTTTCTTTAAAGTTGGAGGTTTAACTCTATCTTCACCAAACTCAAGCATTCTTAAAGTGCCAGATGCAACACCAGTAGCTTTTGAAAGCTCCCCAAGCTTTACCCCTTTCTCAGAACGCAATTTTCTAAGCTTTAGGCCAAACCTTTCATGGATAGTTGGTGCAGCTTTTGATAAAGCTGGCATAGTTAAAAACCTATCTAAGTAATTTTCTATTATTGCGTATAACTCTGGCTTTTTAATGCCACGAGCCATATATGTGCCTATATCTATAATGCTTCTATCTCCATAGAAAAGCCCTTCACGAACTAGTAAGATTGAATACGAATCAGAATTATATACATCAGCACAAAGTGCTCTAGCTTTTATAATATACTCTTTAAACAGCCACTCAACTTTGATAAGCTCTTCTTTTGAAAGATTTTCAAAAGCTTTAGCATTTAAAAGCCTGCCTGTCATTCTTATATACATGCTTCTCTTAAAATCTTCTTCAGTATTATCATCTTCTGGATACCTATCCAAATTTCTTTCTACAGCCTTTATAAGCCTAAGAGATTGATTATAATCTTCGCATATTGGAATACTAAACTCTAACAATTTTCTCGTATAATTAAATTGCAAAAGATAGTCATCATCACCAAATTCTAAATTTTCTAGCATTGGTAGTGCTAATTTGTAAGAAGTTGAAGTATCGTCAGTTTCCGCCTGATTAATTAAAGCTTTAAGTAAGTAAATTGTGTTTTCTAATGTTTTAAATTCAGTATCTTTATAAGATTCTAGATACTTTTCCATTTTGCCCTGCAATTCTTGCATTATTTCAACGTTATACGTCCATTTCAAATCCAAAAATTGCTTTCGCAGTTTCTGCAGTTCATCGCTCATAACATTGCCTCCTTTAAATATATTTTGTTGGTATTAACCACCATTATCAGGAGGCGTAGAACCTCCGGGGTCTCCGCCATCACTAAATGGCATAATAGGTAATGGTATTGTAATAATAGGTTTTGTTTTTTTCACGAAAAGCTCCCCTTTTTTAGTATTTTATTTGCTTGCACGTACTTCTATTACCGACACGTCATTGCGGGCTTGACCCGCAATCTCATTTGTACTGCGAGAGATATGGGATTGCGGCGTTCGCCGCAATGACAACGAGGGTGATATATTTTGTTAGTATTAACCACCATTATCAGGAGGTGTAGAGCCTCCGCCATCTCCGGGACTCTCACTAAATGGCATAATAGGTAATGGTATTGTAATTATAGGTTTTGTTTTTTTCACGAAAAGCTCCCCTTTTTTAGTATTTTATTTGTGTTGCACGCACTTCTAATCGTCATTAGAGTTGCAAAAAAACTAATTTGCTTGCCTCATACATCATGCCGTGCTTGACACGGCATCCCATATGTACTGCGAGAGATATGGGATTGCGGCGTTCGCCGCAATGACAACGAGGGTGATATATTTTGTTAGCATTAACCACCATTATCAGGAGGGGTAGAACCTCCACCACTTCCAGGACTCTCACTAAATGGCATAATAGGTAATGGTATTGTAATTATAGGTTTTGTTTTTTTCACGAAAAGCTCCCCTTTTTTAGTATTTTATTTGCTTGCACGCACTTCTAATTGTCATTAGAGTTAAAAAAAACTAATTTTCTTGCCTCATACGTCATGCCGTGCTTGACACGGCATCCCATATGTACTGCGAGAGATATGGGATTGCGGCGTTCGCCGCAATAGAGTTGTTCCGAAATTAAAAAATAACCATTCAGTTGTCACTGCGAGAAGGGCCAAGTGCTTTCGCTAAGCCTTGGCACTTTCGCTTTGCGAAAGCGGTCTTTGACCGGTTTTCCGCAGGAAAACTGCTTGGACTGGCTTCGCCACTCTGCCAAAGGCAGAGCGCAAAGGTAAATGCCGAAAAATGTGATTT
>WQZK01000021.1 GCA_009780765.1 Defluviitaleaceae bacterium | reverse complement strand
GCTTTAAAATTTTTCATTGCACTTCCTCCGCTTTTTTTGATATAATAATATATATATTATATCCAATAAAAAATTTTGGTGCAAGTGTTTAAATTATTTTAAAATACATTATAATTTACTATATAATCAATATAATTAAAATTCGATTGGTGGCTTTATTATGAAAAAATTTGCTCTATCACATATAAAAAATGTTCATTTTACAGGAATTGGCGGAATTAGCATGTCTGGTCTTTCTGAAATTTTACATAATTTAGGAATGACAATAACTGGCTCTGATGTAAAAGAATCAGAAATGATAACACATCTTGAAGAAATCGGAATTAAAGTTTCTATCGGACATAATTACGAGAATGTTCCAGATAATTGTGAACTATTAGTATACACTTCGGCAGTTAAGGCAGATAACCCCGAGCTTTTGGCAGCTCGTGAAAAAGACATAGAAATTATGGAGCGTGCAACACTTTTAGGGCTTATTATGCAAATTTATGATTACTCTGTAGCCGTTGCAGGTGCACATGGCAAAACAACCACAACCTGTATGATTTCTGACATGCTTTTAAGCTTAGGTAAAGACCCAAGCGTTTCTGTTGGTGGAATATTAAACTCAACAAATTCAAACTTTAGGCTCGGTAAGAGCGAGTATTTTGTTACTGAGGCTTGCGAGTATTGCGATAATTTCTTAAGATTTTTCCCACATGTTGGTATAATTTTGAATATTGAACATGACCATGCGGATTATTTTGAAAATATTCTGCAAATGGAAAATTCTTTCAACAAATTTGCAAAGAATATTCCGCCAAACGGTGCTTTGATTATCAATAAAAATATTAAAAATTATGATAAAATTATAGAGGGCTTGTATTGCACAGTTTTTAGCTATGGCTTAAATTGTGGCGATTTTTATGCTGATAATATAAAGTACGACGAATTTTCGCACCCGTCTTTTGATATTTACCAAAATGGACAGTTTTTACTACATGCTGATTTAAATGTTTGCGGCGAGCATAATATCGAAAATGCACTTTGTGCCTGTGCTACTGGTGTTTATTTAGGCCTCTCGCCCGAAGAAATTGAAAAAGGACTTAAGGCCTTTACAGGTAGCAAGCGCCGCTTCGAGTTTAAAGGCGAATTTAATGGCGTTAGGGTTTATGACGACTATGCACATCACCCAACCGAAATTATGGCAACACTTGAAACTCTTAAAAAAATGAATTATAATAAATTACACTGTGTTTTTCAGCCACACACATATTCAAGAACTAAAGCGTTGATGGATGAATTTGCAAGCTCTTTTGAACTGGCCGACACGGTTGTGATTTTAGATATTTTTTCAGCAAGAGAAACAGAAAGCAACGGTGTTAGCTCTGTAGAACTCTATGATAAGATTAAAACAAAAGGTAAAAACGTGCATTACTTCAAAACCTTTAAAGAAGCAGAAGATTTTTTCAAAGAAATTTCTGTAAAAAATGACATGTTGATAACTTTGGGTGCAGGAGATGTTTATTTAATAGCAGATAACCTCGTTTTATCATAGTTTTCCACATCATCCACAGAAATTGTTACTTTTTCTGTGGATAACTCTATGATTTTCAAAGAAAGTTGGCATTTTATGGTTACGTTAGATGATAAATTTTTAGATACTTATTTAACCAAGATAAACCCTATGTTTATCTGTATTTATATTTATATGCAAAAAAATGTAAACTCTTCGGCAAAAGATATTGCCGAAGCTTTTAAGCTTTTAGAATCCGATGTTGTTAAAATTATTGATTTTTGGAATAACGAAAAAATGCTTGAAAAACCTAGTGTTTCACAGATTAATGTTCCTCCTACATATTCGCCTAAAGAGCTTGAAATATATCAAAAGTCCCATAAAGAAGTTAAAGAACTTTTTAAGCTTGCAGAAAAATCTATGGGCAGATTTTTTGATGCAAAGCATTTAAGCACAATTTATAGTTTTTACGATTTTTACAGGTTGCCTTTCCCTGTTATTACATATTTATTAGAATATTGCGAAAGTATCGGTCAAAACCGCATTAATTATATGGAAAAAGTTGCGATTGATTGGGCAGAAAATGGGATTGACACTGTCGAACGTGCTAAAACTCACACCAGCATGTTTAATAAAGATTATCGCTCTGTTATGAAAGCACTTGGGTTATCTAGAAACTCGGCTCCAGTAGAAGAAGCTTTTATAAACAAATGGATTGATGATTATAAAATGCCTATGAACATCATTTTAGAAGCGTGCGACACGGCAATTTTAGGTGCAATGCACAAGCCAACTTTTAGCTACATAGATGGAATTATCACAAAATGGCATAACCACGGCGTTAAAACTATAGATGATGTTAAGAAATATAAGCAGGAGTTTAAGGATTCGCAAGATATTAAGCCGCCTACATCTACAAAAAAACCTAAAAAAAGCAAATTTGAAAACTACACATCAGAAAAAAAAGACTATAACAAAATTTTTGAAGATATTGAAAGACTAAAGAACGAAGAATTTAAAAAAACGCTGGAAGGTAAGTAAACATGAAAAATATTAATGCTTTTAAAGAATGTTTAAGAGAATATGAAAAAGACCGAGAAGAGGCCGCTAATTTGCTTCTAAAACGCAGAGAGCAGGTTTATTCTAAACTTCCACGAGTTAAAGAAATAGAAGTTTTGGTAAATTCATATGCAATAGAAATTATTAAGCTTTCTATGAGCAAAAATGCCGAAAAAGCTAACGAGCTTAAAGAACTTATCAAAAATTTAGAAGCCGAGAAAAAAGCTCTTTTAGAAAGTGCCAATATTTCACATGATTATTTTGAAACAATTTATAAATGCCAAAACTGCAAAGATACAGGCTTTGTTGTTGCTGAGCGTTGCCCTTGCCTTAGCCAACGCCTTATAGAAAAATATTATGAAACTTGCAACATAAAAAATGTATTTGACAAAGAAAATTTTGACACATTTGATATTAGGTATTATTCTGAAGAAGAAAGCAAAGCCGACGGTATTTCCCCAAAAACCAAAGCAAAAATGATTTACCGCTTAGCTCGTGATTTTGTTACAAACTTTGATAAAGAGTTTTCTAATTTATTATTTTACGGCAGCCCAGGGCTTGGAAAAACATTTACATGCAATTGCATCGCTAAAGAAATATTAGATAAAGGTAACACAGTTTTGTACGTTACAGCTCCCACTCTTTTCAAAACCATCGAAGAGATAAGATTTAACCGTAGTGATGTTGAAAATCCCAAAGAATTATCTGAAATGTTTACAACCGTGGATTTACTTATTATCGACGATTTGGGCACAGAGTTTTCAACAATTGTTACACAAACCGAGCTTTTTAGCATAATAAATACAAGACTTTTGGCTAATTTATCAACAATAATTTCAACAAACTTAAGCCCTGATGAACTTAGGGATAATTATAGCGATAGGTTAGTTTCACGAATTTTTGGAAACTACGAGTTTCAAAAATTTATCGGCCGTGATATAAGGGAATTAAAGAGGTATATGTAGAGGCAGAAACTGCCTCTATTATCTTGTAACATGCCTAAAAAGTGGTCTTTTCCTCGCAAAAATCTCATGTGCGATATGGAGTTCTATAATCGGGCGTAAAAATTCGCTATGCTCTAAGTCAATTTTTCTTATAGCTTGATCAACAAGCTGGTGTAAAAACTCCCGGGTTATATAATCCTCAAAAACTTGGCTCCCTTCAAAACCGTGCAAACCAACAACAAGCCTCGCTATATCTTTTATTTCTCGATTTAACGGCGAAAGCAGAAAATACATAAATTCTAGGTCTTCTGATTTTCTTATAAGCTCTTCATTTGCGTGGTTTTTGCTTATATTATTTTGTGCAAATTCTTCAAGTGCTCTCGAAAAATTTTCTGTAATTATCATGGTTGCCTCCAAAAGTGTTTTTATTAATAATATATTGCAAGGAGATGTGTTTGTGAATAAAAATAATACTTGTTGCTTTACAGGCCCTAGGCCACACAAATTTTTGTTTGGAACAGATGAAGAGCACCCCGATTGCATTCTGTTAAAATCAGATTTAAGAAAACTAATAATAATGGCCATAGAAAGCAACTATACGCACTTTATTTGTGGCGGAGCAATCGGATTTGATACATGGGCAGCAATTGAAATAATTAAGCTAAAAAAAGAGTATAAACAAATTTCACTAGAGCTTGCAATACCGTGCAAGAACCATGATTCTAAATGGACAGTAAACCAAAAAATATTATTAGAATATACAAAGAAAAATGCCGATACTGTAAACTATATAAGCCAAGCCTATTTTAAGGGCTGTATGCAGGTTAGAAATAAATATATGGTTGATAATTCGGGCTTAGTTATTGCATCTTTTGCAACAAATGGCGGAACAGGTGCAACAATAAAATACGCTAACAAAAATAATGTGCCTGTTTGGTTTGTGGGTGAAGATTTGCCTATAAAGCAGTTAGATTTGTTTTTATAATTATAGCAATTATTGCTATAATTATAAAAAGTGGATATCTCAGTGATATCCGCTTTTTTTACTCATAGATAATGCTTATTAGTTGTGAGTTGAACATTACTTTTTTATTTTGTTGATTATCCTCAGACAACCATCAAGATGTAGCATTGGATGTCTTGAAAAGGGCATCAACATCAGCCCTGCATAAGTTTTGCTGCACCAGTAATCAATAAGCCAAAAAGCACTTTCATCTATTGATACAGCGTTTGATTTTACAGCTTCTGCCTTTCGCTCTTCCGAAATCTTTGTTTTGGAATCATCAAAACTCAAACTTTTAACTATCTCGTTCGTATTAGCCATAACCGTAGTAACATATTCTCTGAGCTGCTTTATATCCAAGGCTTTGCTAAACTCAATTAGCCCATCACGGGCTATTTCATTGCCTGTAGTAATGATAGGGGAAGTTAATCGCTTGTCGAAGTTTTCGGTAAAAAATAATTGTTCTTTGCCTGCAATCAAAATATTCGATGTGGCATCCTCAATCCGATTCAAATGATAGAGATAGTACGCAATGGTCTTATCTGTTTTGAGGGGCATTTTGCAAAAATCTTCATTATTGCAAACATCAAAAATATAATCACATATTTCTGTCAATTTATTTCTGAGCGTAAGTAAATTTGCCTTGCCCTCATCAAATGAAACATTTTTCTTGATATTAGATTGGAACGACTTAAAAATCGCTGACCTCTCTTGTTTAGTTGTCATATATACCTCCCTCTGTTTTGTTCGGATAATATAAATTTGCTACCGTTGATACTGCTCCACCAACGATAGCAAAGATTTCAAAAACTATTTCAAATAACTTTCAAACTGGTCTACAAGACCTTTAAACACCTCTAATGCACTATCAACAGGTGCTGGGCTCGACATATCAACGCCCGCCTTTTTAAGTATGTTAATAGCATAATCTGAGTTGCCCGCCTTTAAGAAGCCTAAATAATCTTCAACTGCATTAGGCACACCATCGATAATTCTTTTTGCAAATGCAACCGCTGCCGAATAACCAGTTGCATACTGGTAAACGTAAAATGCACGGTAGAAATGTGGTATTCTTGACCATTCCTGAGAAACTTCTTCTTCCATGATAATATCTGTACCATGGTATTTTACCCAAAGCTCTGTATAAACCTTATTTAAAGAATCTACCGTTAAAGTTTCGCCACGTTCTTGCATTTCATGAGTTATCATTTCAAACTCGGCAAATTGTGTTTGGCGGAAAAGAGTTCCTATAAATTGGTCCATGTAATAATTAATTAAATATTTTTTCATATCTGCATCTTCTGTTGTTTTTAGAAGATAGTCCATAAGAAGGCACTCATTTACAGTAGATGCAACTTCTGCTAAGAATATAGGGTAGCTTCCATAAACTTTTGGCTGTGTTTTCCAAGTATAATAGCTGTGCATTGCGTGGCCCATTTCATGAGCAAGCGTAAACATATCACTCACAGTATCATTAAAATTCATTAGAACAAATGGATGAGGACCACCGTAAGAACCCCAAGCAAAAGCACCGCTTGTTTTACCTTCGTTCTCATAAACGTCTACCCATCTATTTTCAAAACCATGCTTAACCATATTAGCATACTCATCACCTAATATTCTAACACCTTCCACAACAGTTTCCATAGCTTTTTCATAAGAAACCTTTGTGTCTACATTCTCTACCATTGGTACAGCTAAATCATAGTTCCTGATGTCTTCAAGCCCTAAAGCTCTTTTTCTAACATCAACATACTTGTGTAAAGACGGCAAGTTGTTATGAACCGCCTTAATTAAATTATGATAAACATCCACAGGTATATTAGCCTCTGATAAAGCAGCCGCAAGTGCCGAATCGTAATTCTTCATTTTTGCAAAGAAGCAATCACCCTTAACTGATGACGCATAAGTTGCCGCAAGAGTATTTTTTTGTGCAACATAAGCTTTGCCGCGAGCCTTAAACGCATCTCTTCTAACATTTCTGTTTTTAGATAACGCAAAAGCATATGCACTTGCGTGAGTTACTTCTGCTTCATTGCCGTTTTCATCAATAATTGTTCCAAATTTTATGTCAACATCATTTATCATAGAATAAATATTGCCAGGGCCTTGACTTATTTCCCCTACTTTTGTTAAAACCTCTTCCATCTCTGGTGATAGTATGTGCTTTGCTTTTCTTAAAGTATCTTCAAAATTATGTGTGTATAATCTAAGCTCTTCGCATTCTTCCAAATACTTGTTAATTTTTTCTTCGCCCAAACTTAAAAGCTCTGGCTCGTAAAAGCTAACTGCTGCATAAACAGTTCTCATTAGCGTGCCTGCTTTATCGCTCATAGCTTGATATGTTGTATTGCCATTATCTTCAGAAGATTTAAGATTAGCAAAAACAAATGCTGTGTGTAGCCTTTTTTCAACTTCATCGAACTTTTTGCAAAATTCTAAAAGATTTTTAGAGTTTTCTACAAAAGTGCCTTTGTACTTTGCCACTTCTGGAACCAAAGCCGTTATCTCTTCAACTTCTTTTTCCCAAGCCGCATCAGTTGCAAACATGTTTTCTACTGCCCATGTAAGTTCTTTAGGTACATCACTACGTTTTTTTGATGACATTTTAAATCATCCTTTCGATTTAATATTTTTTATTGAAAAGCGTTTTACGATATTTTTATTATATCACATTTGTTTGTAGATTTGTACATATATTATTTTGAGGTGATTGTCTTGATAGAAAACAAACAAAAACGCCCAATTTCCATAGCGTTTATATACATATCTGTAATATTTGGTGCAGGGCTTAGCTCTGGGCGTGAAATTATAAGCTACTTTATGCGTTTTGGGCAAATCGGACTCTTAGGAATAGCTGTTGCTACTTTCGCTTTTGGATTTTTAGGATTTTCGATATTTGCAATATGTATCAGAAAAAAGATTAATACATACGATGAATTTGTTGATACTATTGCACCAAAAAAACTAAGCCCTCTTCTAAAAATCTCGCTAAGTGTTTTTATGTTTATACTCTTTTCGGGTATGCTTGCAGCTGCAGGTGCAACAATTAATCAAGCATTTCTCTTAGAAAAGTACATTGGTACAATAATCATGGCAGTGCTTTGCTTTATCATGTTTTTCTATGGAATAGATGGCATAATTAAAATAAATGCTATTCTTGCACCGTTTGTAATTTTGGGAAGCATTTTTATAGCAATTTATATAATGATTGCAGAAACCGTTGCCGTGTTTAACCCTATAACATCGATTTTAGCAGTGCGAGAAAATTTTGTATTTTTTGCAATTACGTATGTTTCGTATAATATAATAACGGCAGTTGTTGTACTTTCTTCTATGAAAAGTCAGGTTAACACTGTTAAAAATGCCATTAAATCAAGTATTTTTGCATCGATTTTAATGTTTCTTTTGCTAATTTGTATAGCATTACCAATACACTTTAATTATGACCTTATAGAGTCGGCCGAAATTCCCCTACTAATTTTAATCCAGCAAAACTCTATACTTATCGAATATTTTTACTTAATAATAATGATTTTAGCAATTTTTACAACCGCTGCAACAAATGGCTACTCTGCTGTAAACTTTATAGAAAAAAGATTTAAGTTAGGGAAAGTTTTTTCTAAAGTGATCGTGTGTTCACTAGCTATTTTAATGTCTTTTATAGGCTTCTCCAATATAATTTCTTATGTATATCCCATTTTTGCAATTTTGGGCTTTTTGGAAATTTTACTCATAGTAAAATGCTTTTCAATCAGCACCATCAATCGTTCAAAGCACTAAGCCGCCTCTTGTGGTTTGCCCTGTGGGCAAACTGGCTTCGCCACTCCAAGCAGTTTTCTCAAGCGGTTTCGCTGTGCGAAACTGGCAAAGCCACTCTGCCATAGGCAGAGTGCAAAGGGAAAACCAGCCAAAGGCTGCTTTCGCAGGGCGAAAGTGCCAAGGCAAAGCGAAAGCACTGGGGCGTTTAGCTGCACTCATATGATACTGTTTCAAAGGTATTTTATTATATACTAAAAACGCTTGCACAAAGTCGAAAAAAGTAGTATAATTATATTTCGTATAATATACCTATTTAGGGGGCTATGCCTTGCGTAAAAAGATAGATATTAAAATTATTATGGTAATACTTGCCCTTGTTTTGGGTGGGTTATATATATTTTTGTTTCGTGGTTCGCTTGGCTCTTCTAATACTGATGCTCGGTTTGTTTCAACTGGCATTAGCCTTAGATACGAATATTCGCCAAACCTTAACACATTTACAACACCTAATGGCTTTTTTTTCGGCAGTAAAGACGGCATACGCTTTATAACCACCCGTGGTGAAACCCGCTTTAATATGCCTCTTAACATGCGTGAACCTGTGTTTAAGTCTTTTGGGGACTTTGTTGGTCTTGCCGAAAATGGCGGCAGAATTTTTTACCTTTTTAATGAAAATGGGCTTGTTTTTTCACAAACTTATGAAGAACCAAATTCGGGCATTATAAACTTTTCTGTAAACGAGGCAGGCTATACATCAGTTATAGTTAGAATGGGTGATAATTATCGCATTTTTGTGTATAATGCTTCTGGGCAAAGCCCTTTAACCGTTACATATCAAGATCGTAATACAATCCCTGTTGCTAGTGCTGTATCTATAGATGGGCAAATTTTAGCTATAAGCTCCGTAGATTTTGGCGGAATAAATTTAGAGCCCGAGATACGCTTTTACTACACCCGTGAAGCTTTAGCAGGCTCTTTAACAGATGGCATTTTTGGGGCTATTTCTGGAGTTTCTGGCGAGATTATTGCAAGGCTTGAATTTTTAGGCGGAAACCATCTTGTTGCCATTTCTGGCCATAGATTATCTGTAATCGAAACAGGTGGAAACAATTTAATTAGGCCAGTATTTGAGTATGAATTTAATAACCACGTTTCACATATAGCTTTTCCTGATAATAATAGCATTGCCGTAGCACTTGGTCAAAATTTTTTAAACCAAAATAGTCCTCATAACGAAGGCACAGTTTTGTTTTTCGATATACGGCAAGGGCTTACTAATTATTATGAAACCAATTCGCCCATTTCGTTTCTCGCTGGAGGGCTTGGCTGTGCTATAATAGCTCACGGCAATCTTGGCAGAAATGTTACAGCAGTTGATTTAAGAGGCCGCAGCTTGTGGGACTACGTTGTAACCCAAGATATTAAAGATATGCAATTTTTAACAAGGACAAGCCGAGTGGTTTTTGTGTTCGCCTTGTCTTTAGATGTTATGGAGATTGAATAGTAAATTGAACAGGAGATTTTTTAACAATGATTTTAGATTTAATAGTAATATTTTTTATAGCACTTATAACTTTTATTAGCTACAAGCGTGGACTTGTTAAAGCAGCTTTTTCTTTAATTCGTGTAATTTTAGCTATTTTCTTAGTTAGATTTTTATACCCGTTTGTTGGGGCATTGTTACGTGAAAGAACTCCACTTTATGGAAGCATTAAAAATCGTGTTACAAACACATTAGGGCTTGAAGAGCTTATTTTAGAGCAAAGTGCTGGAGGTATGCTAGATAGCGTTGCTGTTGGCCTTAATCTTCCGCGTTTTATAACTGATTTTATTTTGGGCGAAACCACCGAGGTGTACTACTCTTCAAATATTGCACTCCTTGAAGACCATATTGCAGGCAACATAACCCGTATAATCCTAAACATCATCGCTGCTATATTTGTTTTTGTAATCGTACTTATTGTTATGAAACTTATGGAAAAGGTTTTAAATGGGTTTGCTGAGCTTCCTGTAATAAATAAGTTTAATAAGCTTGGCGGTTTTGTTTTTGGCATTATAACTGCATTTTTATATGTTTTTGTTGTGCTAATAATACTTACAATTTTTACAAGACCAGAAGGTGCTGTATACGAAGTTATAAACAACTCACGTTTTACAAGATTTCTGAACGAAAATAATTTTTTAATATATTTTTTGGCTAGAATATTAACCCCTTAAAGGAATTACTGCTATGAAAACAAAAGTTTTAAGAATTTTTTTAATAATTATAGGCCTGCTGTCTTTAGCAAATGTTGGGCTTATGTATTTAATTGCAAACCCCACTATTGGGTTTACATTGCAGGCTATAATATCTATTTGTGTAATACTATATGCCATATTTTTTAATAAACTTAATAAAAAAATCCATATAGCGATAATATCCGTCGCTTTTATTCCAATTGCTTTTTCACTTTTCTTAATGATTTATGGCAATATAAGTAATGCAAATTATCAAGAAGATGTTGTAATTGTTTTAGGTGCTGGAATAAATGGCGAAACCGTAAGCCGTCCACTAGCTCACCGCCTAGATAGAACAATTGAGTATTTTAATCAAAACCCTAATTCAACCATTATTGTAACTGGCGGGCTAGGTAATCGTGCAGTAATTACAGAAGCAGAAGCCATGGCTCGATATTTAGTGGCACGTGGTGTTCCTCGCGAGTCAATTTTATTAGAAGAAAAATCTACATCCACATACGAAAACCTAAGCTTTGCAAAAGAAATATTAGAAGAGCACTTTCCAAATGGATTTAATGCCGTTTTAATTACTAATGATTTTCATATATACCGCTCTGTTAGCATTGCTAGGCAAGCAGGCCTTGATGTTAATAGATTAGGAGCATACACCGATTGGTACACTTGGGGCATAAATTATTTACGTGAAATGGTGGCTATAATAAACCACAAACTTTCGCTAGGGCTCACTAGAAATCAAAACTAAGGAGGATTTCACATGAAAAAATTAGAACTTCTCTATTCTGGAAAAGCAAAATCCGTTTATAAAACAGATAACATCGATCAGTATTTGCTCGAATTTAGAGATGATTTAACCGCTGGAAACGGTGCAAAAAAAGGTTCTTTCCAGCAAAAAGGTGTGATTAATAATAAAATTTCTAACCTCATTTTTAAAGAACTTGAAAGAAGTGGTGTTAAAACTCACTTTATCCAAAAAATTTCTGATACAGAAGTTTTAGTTAGAAAAGCTAAACTAATAGATTTAGAGGTTGTTATTAGAAACGTAGCCGCTGGAAGTTTTGCAAAAAGATATGGCTTAGAAGAAGGCTCAATTCTTCCTTTGCCAATACTTGAATTTTTTTATAAAAATGATAACCTCGATGACCCCTTTATAAACGACGACGGCATAATCGCCCTTAATATAGCAACTAAAGAAGAATTAGAAATAATTAGAACAGCTGCCCACAAAACTAACGAAATATTAAAGAAAATGTTTGATTTGGCGGGCTTAAATCTTATTGATTTCAAGATAGAGTTTGGCAAAACTGATAGTGGCGAAATTATTTTGATAGACGAAATTTCTCCCGATTGTTGTAGGCTTTGGGAAAAAGACACAAACGAAAAAATGGATAAAGATAGGTTTAGGCGTGATTTGGGTGGCGTAGCTTTGGCTTATTTGGCGGTTTTAGATAGGCTTTCGGCACAGTTTGGGAAGGAGTAGGCTATGAAAAATATTAAAGAAGAATGTGGAATTTTTGGAATTTACGATACAGGAATGAGCGTGGCAAAAACAACATACTATGCTTTGTCGGCACTTCAGCACCGTGGCCAAGAGGCTTGTGGCATTGCTGTAAACCTTAATCGTGATATTTTTTACCATAAAGACGTTGGCCTTGTTGGTGATGTTTTTACCGACGATATTTTAAACAGCCTGCAAGGCACTATGGCAGTTGGGCATGTTAGGTACTCTACCGCAGGTGGTGGCGGGCGTGAAAATGCACAACCTCTTGTTTTTGGTTACAGAAAAGGCCAACTTGCAATTGCCCATAACGGCAATTTACGAAATGCCAAGGAGTTAAAACACGAATATCAAGTAACTAATGGCTCAATTTTTCAAACCACATCTGATACAGAAGTTATTGCATATACAATTGCGAAGGCAAGAGCCGAAAGTACATCTATCCAAGAAGCAGTTTGTAAAGCCATGAATGTGCTAAAGGGCTCGTACTCTTTAGTTATTATGAGTCCGCAAAAACTTATCGCTGCCAAAGATCCTTGGGGGCTTAGACCTTTATGCATGGGCCAAAAAGGCTCTTCAATTGTTTTTGCTTCTGAGTCTTGTGCGTTTGATACTATTGGTGCAAAATTTATAAGAGAACTTGAACCTGGTGAGATTGTTGTTGTAGAAAAAGGAAACGTGACAAGCATAAAAGAACATTGTGGCAAAGAAAAATCTAGCCTTTGCATATTTGAATATATTTATTTTGCAAGACCAGACAGTGTGATTTACAATCAATCTGTTTATGATGCACGTGTTACAGCTGGCAAGATTTTAGCAAAAGATCACCCTGCCCTAGCTGACTTGGTTATTGGTGTGCCAGATTCTGGCCTAGCCGCTGCGGTTGGTTTTGCGTACGAATCTAAAATACCTTATACCGAAGGATTTATTAAAAACCGCTACGTTGCAAGAACTTTTATAAAACCAACTCAAGAAGAGCGTGAAATTGCCGTTAGAATGAAGCTTAACCCACTTAAAATAAATGTTGAGGGTAAGCGAATTATTATGGTTGACGACTCTATCGTTCGTGGCACAACATCTAAGCGAATTGTTACCCTTCTAAAAGAGGCTGGAGCCAAAGAAGTACATGTTCGTCTTTCTTCGCCACTATTCTTGCACCCTTGCTATTATGGAACAGATATTCCAAGCAAAGAAGAACTTATTGCAAACACTCACACTGTAGAACAAATAAGAGAATATATTGGGGCTGATAGCTTAGGCTTTTTAGATAGTGAAAAACTCGAAAGTATTGCCCCAAATGCAGAGTGTGGCTTTTGCACGGCTTGTTTTGATGGGAGTTATGTAATATAAAGCAGTGGCTCGGTTTTGCACGGAAATAAATCCCGCTTAACCTCGCCTACTGCTTTTCGCGAAAGTCAGGCCTTTCGCGAGTTTTGCGGCTTCGCCGCTGATTAGTTGTAAAAAACAAAGCGACAAAAAAGGCGGATATATAACATATCCACCTTTTTATTTGCTTATATTTACGCCTTTGCCACTTCTTTATCCGTATTAAGAACAACCTCATCAACACGTGGTTGTTTTCTTGTGCTGAAATAATGCCATGTTAAAACCCATACACTTCTTAGCGTCATCGCTGCTGCTATACCTATCCAAACGCCAGTAACACCAAGCCCTAGGTTCAAATCTATGCCGAAGAATGTTGATGCCAACAAATGCACAATAATTACACGAAATACATTTGCCGATATAGATGCAATAGCTGGCTTTCCTGTTTGCCCACGCCCTCTGAAAGAGCCCATCGCAACACTTTCTAAACAAAACAGTATCTGTGTAAAAGCAATTACACGTAAGTAACTAACGCCAATATCTATACTATATGGCTCATCCAAAAATATGTTTACTAAAGGTCTAGCTAAAAGTGCTAAAAATGCCGTTACAAATATACCATAGCCAAGCATAAATATGCTAGCAGTGCGTGTTGTAGAGCGTAGCCTACCCCATTTTCTTGCTCCATAGTTTTGCCCAACAAATGCAGTTAAAGCACTGGCAAAACCGCCACCAACCATGAATGACAACGATTCAATCTGCAAAGCAACATTATGTGCTGCAACTGCACCTGAGCCAAACTGAGCAATAACCCTAGAAACAATCATAAACAGGAATGTAAATATAAAAGATTCGCCTGCAACGGGAATACCCCAACGCAGTATCTGTAAAATTTTATCTTTGGATATTTTTACAAATGGTTTATATTTCTCAAACGGACGATTTTTGTATTTTGTTAAAGCCCATATTTTAAGCGACAAGTTAAACGCCTGTGCCGTAACCATTGCAATACCTGCACCTATAAAACCTAAATTAAGCCCGAATATTAATATAGGACTTAGCACAATATTAAGAGCCAGCGCACCTGCATTTACATAAAACGGCAACTTGGTATTACCAAAACCGCTAAAAACACCTGTTACAACAAAATGCCCCAAACTAAAAGGTACAGAAAAAGCAATAACCAATAAATACCTCTCTGCTAACTCGACAACACGCGGATTATCTAAATCAAAAAAACTAATTAGTCTAGAGCGAAAAATTATAGCAAATGCACAATATAAAACACCTAACCCAAGTGCCAACATAAAGCCATTTTGAGCATATTTTTTGGCAGTTTCAGGCTCACCACGCCCCATATTTTGCGATACCCCAATTTCACTACCAATACGACACATCATTGTAAAAGCCATCGAAAGCCATATAAATTGACTTGCCATACCAGCTGCCGCAACATAATCTTCACCTAGCCTACTAAGCCAAAGCATATTAATAAGGTTATGTGCCGTTTGCATTAAAGATGTAGCCATTATAGGCAAAGATAACCTAATAAGACCCGAAAAAATAGGCCCTTGTGTTAAATCGAATTTCCTTGCTTTTGCACTCAATTAAACTCCTCCAAATAGCAAGGAAACTTAATATCCCTGCAAAAATACTTTCATTATCTATTATTCCACAAATCCCACCACATGTCAATATAAAAGGGTTAATTTTGAGATAGCAATAACTTCCGTGTTGTTATTAGTAAAATACTTACCATCACTTTTTAAGTTTTTTATAACATATTGTTTATTGGTGAAGTACTGCTAAGAAAAATTGAGCTACCAACTGAAAATAATTAATAAAGAATAAAGGCGAATACTATATCCGCCCTTATTCTCTACTATTTAACACGAACTATTTTTTTAACAATAACACTTAAAAACTTTGGCAATTTAATAACTCTTAATTTCATAATATCCCTCCATTTAATTTATTGCAATAAATCTAACATTTTTGAACCACTAGCATCTTCTTTTACCAAAAAACATTAAATAAACTCCAAGAACGGCAAAAATTGCTGCTAGAAAAAACGCCCAAGTTGGAAGGAATATAATCAAAAACATTCCAACACTTATAGACAAAAGTACCAACCCCGCAAGTCTTTTATATAACATAAAATTCCTCCTACAT
>WQZK01000020.1 GCA_009780765.1 Defluviitaleaceae bacterium | reverse complement strand
TTGCCATCTAAAAGACCTTCACCAACAATTTTAATGTTTTTCTTATACGATGCTGAAAGTAACGATTGATGCGATGCCATAGGGTCGCCCTCAAAAGTTGACGTTTGCAAAAGTCCTATGCTACCACCAACTTGAATTTCACCGGGCCAAACAGGGTAATCTAGCGGGTTTGTGCTTCCTAAGATAATTGCATCTTTGCAAATTTCCAAGGTCATATCGCTATCTAAAAGAAGTGGGCCTGTTAAGTATGTTCCAGCAGGAACTGTAACTCTGCCATTTTTTGGGCAAGCGTTAATTGCGGTTTGTAACGCAACTGTATCAAGGTTTATACCATCGCCTTTAGCTCCAAAATCAAGAACGCAAAGGCAAGCCGATTCTTTTTCTGTTCTAAATTTAAGCGAAAAATCGCCTAAAGAAGTTTCAATTGTATATTCGGTATCAGATTTAAGCCCAAAAACCGAGAAAACATTTTTTTCGTATTCTTGCTCTAATTCTTTACCATTCAGAATTATGTTAAATTTATTCAAAGAGTAGAAGGGGTTTTTATTGTCAAACTCAAAACAAGCAGATGTGCTTGATGTAAAAAGATTATGAAATTTCATGTGATTTCCTCCTGAAAATTCTTAAAAATAGTTTTTTTATGACTAAAAACGTCATATCGTACACTAGAAAAAATATACCATACAAAAGAGGTTCGGCACTTAAAAATACATAGTTACTAGAAACCTCTGGGTTATTCCGCAAATATGCTATGTTAATAAAATTATAAGTAAATGCTATTAAAAAAGAAATGACCACATAAATAAGCAGATTTACAGGCATTGAGATAAATTTTTTAGTATTAAAAAGCGTGTATTTGCTGTATTCTTTTTTCGCACCATCTAAATGGCGGAAAAGACGATTTACAATAATGTCTGTTGCAAGCCCTAAAACAAGCCCTAATGCAAGAGCTAAATCTAGCTGATCATGCGAATGAAGGGCAGGTGTTCCAAATCCAAGAAAGAAAAACACCGCCCCACCAAGCCAAAACTTTATAAACATTACTTTTAAAATAACAGGGAGCCTAGCGATAGGCCCTTTTTGCATGTAATCGTTGTTTGGCTTTCTCACTATATATCCTCCGATGCAATGTCGATAACGTCGCCATCGATGTTTGCCATTTCGTCGTCTTCAATGCCTGTGTCTATTTTTAAAAGAAGCTTATGATATACTGGCATAAAAATTATAAGAAGTAAAGTTACACCTAAAAGTATTACATGTAAAAATGCATTGTTTCCACTGTCTGCAAGGAACCTAAGTTGCTCTGTGATAACAATATGATGCTCACGAACCGCTGTTTCGTAATGTAATATTTGTATAAACAAAATATTAAAAACAATTTGTGCTAAAATAAGCAAAATAGCGGTAGACATCCATAGTTTTTTAAATTTTTGCCTTCTTGCAAAAACATTTGTAAAAGAAAAAATTGCAAGAATAGAAAAAACCGTTATTAAAAACACATAAAACGCAATTATTTGAGAGTTTACGTACATAGATGTGTCAGAATGTATAGTTAAATTAAATGTATAAACCATACAAGACACAATTAAAAACAAAAGAGGTATGTTTTGCGGACGTCTTTTAAGGCCAACAATCCACTTTCTAGTTATGTTTTTCACGAATTAGCCCTCCCTTGTAAATATTTTAGGCTCATTGTAGTTTCTTTGTCAAAAAAGTGTGTTTTTCCATCAGCAAAGTCAACATTTATAACATCACCTTGCTTGTAATTGCACCAAGATTTAATTTTAGCAGTAATTTTTTTGCCTTCTAAAATACCATGAACCAAAGTGTAATAGCCAAGGTTTTCGTTTATATCAACAGTAAGAGGTATGCCAGTTTCAGAAGGATATATATCTTCCGGTCTAACACCTAATACCATTTCTTTTCCAACATAATTTTTAATAAGCTCAGCATCTTCCTTAGAAAGTTTTAATTCAGAAGAGCCGAAGCAAAGCGTATTTTCATCTTTCACCAAAACATCAAAGAAGTTCATAGGAGGAAGCCCGATAAAAGATGCAACAAAAAGGTTTGCAGGAGTATCATAAAGCTCAGTTGGTGTGCCAACTTGCTGAACATAACCCATACTCATACAAATTATTCTATCAGCCAAGGTTAATGCTTCAATCTGGTCATGCGTAACATATATAATTGTTGCACCGAGCTTGTTATGAAGAAGTTTAAGCTCTCTTCTTGTAGAGCCTCTAAGTTTTGCATCTAGGTTTGAAAGTGGCTCGTCGAACAAGAAAACCTTCGGTTCGCGAACAATAGTACGCCCAAGAGCAACACGTTGCATTTGCCCGCCAGAAAGCTGCTTTGGCTTTTTGCCGAGCTGGTGCTGCAAGCCCAAAACTTCTGCCGCTGCTATAACTTTCTTATGTATAACATCTTCATCTTCACGCCTAAGCATTAGAGAAAATGCCATGTTTTCATAAACTGTCATATGAGCATAAAGTGCATAGTTTTGGAAAACCATTGCAATGTCACGGTTTTTAGGAGCTTCGTTGGTCATGTCTGTGCCATCTATAGTAAGGGTGCCGCTTGTAATATCTTCAAGCCCTGCAACCATACGAAGAGTTGTTGTTTTACCACAGCCAGAAGGCCCAACAAGTACGATAAACTCACCATCTTTAATATCAAGATTAAAATCAAAAACAGCTTGTACACCGTTATCATATATTTTATTAAGATTTTTCAAACTAAGGTCGGCCATTTATTAGTGTCCTCCTTTTGAAAGAGAAGGGTTCTCTTTAAGATATTTTTCTAAAACACTTGAAAGCCTGTAACTTCTGATTGCACTTATTAAAAGGAATAACCCAGAAACAGCAAGAGCAGAAATAGCAATCAAGTATGAATTTCCAACAAGTTCTTCTAAAGAATTGTATCTAGCAGGAAGCCAGAAGATTCTTAAAATTTGTATAACCGCTATACCTACGGTAATACAAGACCATTTTTTATTATAAACTTTAATCATTTCGCCTGCATAAAAAGCAACAAGCATAAATAGGATGTTTATAATTATATCAATCCCCATAAATCTATCGGGGCTTACGCTACTGTTTGAGTAAACAGTGATGAAAAAAACTGCATTTAAAAGTATTGCTAAGTTAATAAAAGATGCAGAACGTTTATCGTTTCTATATCTAAGTTTCTCAGGATTAGGATTCATTTATTTTGCCTCCTCATCAAGCCATTTTTCACGCCTTGTCCAAATAGTTTTTAGAACAAGGTTTAAAACTAAAAGGGCAGCAAATCCTATCAGAATAAAAGCTAGAACAAAGCCCATATCAAGCATAAGTGTAGATTCAACGTATCTAAGGTTAAACCTGTCTGTAATTTCTCTAAGTCTTGCAAAATCAACTTGTAAATATAAATTTCTATACATTGTATTGTAGTGCATAATCATTAAAGCTATGTAAACCGAGTAGCCAGCGAACCCAAGGCTTGTTATATAATTTGAAACATAGTACAATCTGCGCTTATGCGTAAGCGTAACAAACAAAGTAAGACATACTAAGAATAAAAATAAAGTGTGTCTAAACAACAACCTGTTAAACGGCTGTACTATATTGTAAATGCCAGCACCTGGAACATAAAGCATTGTACTCATAGGGTCGACATGAAAAACAAGGTGGTAAAGATTTGTGCTATAACCAAGTGCATAAAATATCATGATTATTGATAAAACAAATGACCCGATTATAGCAATTTTTTGGATGATTAATTGTTTTTTTTGCATATTTATACACATCTCCAATTTTTCTTTATATGAACAAGTGCCAACTTTGGCACTTGTTCATAATTGTTAAACTATAATATTATCTATTTCTTCTAAACTCAAGCATACGTTGGTAAGCGGCATTATAAATTTCCATCGAAAGATAGCCATTTAAGTCATACCATAACCAATCTCTAAGCTCTTGTTGAGACATCAAAGTTTCGCCATTAGGCATTGTTCCACCAAAACCGTGAAGAATGTAATCTACAAAGATTATACGGTCGTCGTTATTATTACCAGCTCTAAATAGTGATGGTAGAATAGCAACTTGCTCAAGAAGTAATGTTTCTTCTGCTGCAGTTGTTGCAAAAGTTGATGGTAACATTGTTAAGAAGTAACTAGGAGCATTGTCTATATCAACAACAGGATGCCTCATAACGCCTAAATCTACAGACCTGAGGATACGCTCAAGACCAACTTGGCCGAGTGGATGAACCGTTTGATGCTCCATACCTTGCTCTTTAACATAACCGATTGGGAATGTTGCACCAAGCCACATACGGTAGAAGTTAGTGTAGTTACCGCCAGCAAGTTCTTGAAGTTCTCTGTGAGCGGCTTCCGAAAGTCTTGGAACCATTCTGCCTCTATATTCGAAATAGCCATCAATCCAAGCTTCAGGACCGTAAGACATTAATCTGTTTCCAGATGGAGAGTATAGATAGTCAAATAAAGCAAGTGCACGCATAAGTCTAGCTTCATCGTTCGCAACAGATGCTAAAATTGCCCAACCGTCTGATTTAACTGTTCTCCAAGAGCCAGTGTATTGGAAGAACTCGCCATTGCCTTCCCAATCTGCCATTGCAGGTAGGATAGGAGTTAAGTTAAAGCCTTCAATTGTATCAGCTAAAGAGTTAAATACAGTTGTAGTTTGGTTGTAGTCATAAGTTAAGAAACCTAGGTTTGCAGTTAAAAGCCTTGCTCTATGGTCGTTTCCAGGAAGACCATCAGTTGCATCTGCTCTGTCAAAGTTTTGAAGGATAAGACCTTCTCTGTAAATTTGGTTAAGTTTATCAAGAGCTGCCATCATTTCCATATCAAAACGTGCATCACGGATAACGCCATTGTCATCTAAATAGAAATAGTTAAATGCGTTTTCTTGGCCTTTAACACCCCAAATTTCAGTAAAGCTTAATAATTGGAATACGCGACCCATTTGGTGGCTTCTAGGGAATAAAGGAACAGCAGCGTGTTCGCTTTGACCTGTTAAAAGCGTAGAGTTAGCGTAAACAGCTCTCATAAGAGCGATTAATTCGTCTGCGTTATAAGCAGCATCTTGGCCCGCAAATAAGTGAGAACGTTGCTCGAATACGCCTTCGTAAACAGTGTCAATATGATCACGAAGAGCCATAACTAAGTTGTACCCATTCATTACATCAAGATTGTTTTGAACAGTGATGATGTTTTCAGTTTGGCTCATTTGGATAGTTTGAACTCTAGAACCGTCGTTAGTAACAGTAGTAAGTTGCATATTCATAACTTCTGGGTGGAAAGCTGTGTAGTGTGGCTCAATAACTCTGTCTGTGTTAAACACTAAATCTTCAGAGTCAAGAAGCATTTCAATCCAGTCTACACGTGCAATCATCATACGCTCAACGTCGTCAAAACCGTCGAAGTATGGTGCGTAGTAGATAGCACCGTTACCAGCTCTTATAGATGTTTCAACAACAGAGTTTTCAGCTAAGAATTGGCTGAAATGAGGCATAAACTCAAGGTACTCTGAAAGATCTAAGAAAGTGCCGTTTACAACGCCTTCAGTAACTATGTCACTCGCTTGACCTACCATAATGTCAACGCCGTTAAAGTTTTGTGCTTGCCATGATAAGAACTGAGCACGGATATTAACCGCATCAGGAGGAGTTACATCTTCAATTGTGAAGTTAAGTCTTTCTTGAAGCTCTTCCCAAACTGGTTTGAAGTCACCTTCTCTGTAAATTCTGCCGTTTGCAGCATGGTACTCACTTTGAGGGCGGTGAACGCCGCCATCTACAGTGTAACGCATGTGAACCGAGCTATTGAAAAATACAGAAAGATTTAATGTTACATGCTCTGATAAATCAGGCACAAATTCAGTAACTTCTACAGCAGGAGGTGCTTCTGTTGTAGTTGTTGGTGTAGTAGTAGTTGGTTGCTGTGTTGTTGGTGTTTCCGTTACTGTTGGTTCAGACGAAAAACAACCTGTTAGTATACCAAAGCCTAGAGTTAAAGCTAAAGGTATAGTCAAAAATCTTTTTAAATTCTTTTTCATGAGATTTTGCCTCCATATAATTTTTTGAAAAAATTTTTGTTTGACTTAATGCCATACTATGC
Organism: Defluviitaleaceae bacterium; assembly: GCA_009780765.1. GTDB lineage: Bacteria > Bacillota > Clostridia > Lachnospirales > UBA5962 > WQZK01. Next base: position 9,432 of record WQZK01000020.1, on the reverse strand, counting down.
AATAAGTCTATTATATGTAAAGATTATATAATAATTATAATCTTAACATTTTGGATTTTGTTATGATTATTCTCTAACCCCGCCAACATTAACACCTTTAGCGAAATGCTTAGAAAGGTAAGGGTAGATAACAATAATTGGTATAATTGCACAAACAATCATGGCGTAAACCAATGAGTTTGGTGCATATGGTGTTGTTGCAGGAAGTTCTTGGGCCATAATATTGTCGAGCTGTTCACGAATGAAAACCTGTAGAGGCCATTCGTTACGGTTTCTCGTCATTGTTCTTGCCCAGAAGAAGCCATTCCAGCGACTAATTCCAAAGAAGAGTGCAACAGTTGCAATAGCAGCTTTAGACATTGGAATATAAACCTTTGTTAAAACTTGAAGTTCTGTAGCACCATCTACAATAGCGGCTTCTTCAATTTCTTTTGGAACACCCTCAAAGGCATTTCTAAGAAGAACCACGTTAAACGCATTCATACCCATAGCGATAACGATAAGCCATTTATCATCGGTAATGCCAATAGAATCGAAAATATTTTGTGTTGCACGATAGTTAAGAAACTGTGGTACAAGCCCTGCTGCAAACCAAAGTGTAAATACTAAAAAGAAGTTAAAGCCCGAACGGAACACAAGTCTCTTTTTAGAAAGAGCATAAGCACCTAAGATAGATGTAGCCAAAGCCCAAATAGTTCCATAAAACGTTAAGAAGAACGTATTTGCGTAGCTAATCCAAAATCTTTTTGTAAAGAGTATATCTCTAAATGCATGTGTTTGAAAATCAACGGGCAGGAGAACAACTCGGCCACTGTAGTAAGCATCTATGCCAGATAGTGCGGCAGAAATGGCATAAACAAACGGGTACAAACAAAATATAGCAAATATCGTAAGTAGGGTGTATGATAACACTTTAAATATAACTTCTGTCATTTCTAGTCTTTTCATAATACCCTCCTAGTAAAGCGATGTGTTGGATGCACGTTTACTTATCATATTAGCACCAATTACCAAAAGCATCGAGGCGACGGCATTTATCATATCTGCGGCGGATGCTAAGGCTTGATTAGCACCTTGCCCACCTGCCTGAATACCGGCTCGCGAGAATACATATGTTGAAACAACTTCGGCAGTGTCATAAGTTTCATTATTCATAAGAAGCAGAACTCTCTCAAAACCAACCGTTAGTAGCTGACCAACATTCATTATAAGCATGATTGTTATTGTTGATAATATACTTGGCAGTACAACGTGGCGTATTTTGTCTATTTTAGTGGCACCATCTATAGAGGCGGCCTCGTAGCTTGCAGGCGAAATACCTATAATGGCAGCAAAATACACAATGGAGCCAAAGCCTGCCGCCTCCCATATACCGGAAATTTGGAATACGGATCTAAAATATTGTGGCAAATACATAATACCCTGCCGGACATGTTCTTCGGGAATTACCCTTATCATGCCGAGAAATTGTGCCAAAACTCCGGGCTCGGAGAAAGGGCTTGGTCTACTTAAAAGCATGTGTATGATTGTTGTAACAACAACCGTAGAAACAAATCTTGGTAAATACGTTGCTATTTGCAGTAAACTTCTGTATCCGTTTGAGTTAATTTCACTAAATAATAGTGCCAAAACAATTGGTACAGGAAAGCCGAATAACAAGCCGTAAAATGCAAGTAAGAAAGTGTTTCTAAATGCCAGCCAGAAAAAACTTGCATCTGCCCCAAACATCAAGCTGTAAAAATAAGTAAAACCAACAAAATCACGGTTTAAAACTCTTTGCGTTGGGTCGTTTGTTTTAAAAGCTGCAACAAGCTCGTAAAGAGGCAAGTAGCGCCATAAAAGAAAAACTAATAAAAGAGGCAAAAGCATAAGATATAGTCGCCAGTCTTTTAATATACGCCCGCACATAATTCGCCAATAATATTTTTCGTAATTATCACGCACTCGTAATTCTTCTGGTTTGTGGATTAATTTCGATTCATTACTTTCCACGTAATTTTTCCTCCTCTGAAAGCTTTACTAGATAATCTTTCTGGTCGTGAAACAATCCTTTTTGCCTTTTTGCAATAAAGATTGCCAAAACAGTGATTATAAAGCTTAGTATATCTGTTGTTAAAAAACTTGTAAGAGTTGTTAGAAGCGGTTCTCTTAGCAAGATGAATGCAATTAGTGTTCTAGATAAATTTATTCCTAAGTACCCAACTCCGCAGTAAATAATTGTGAGCATCTTAGATAATCTAACCCTCTCTTTACCAAATTTCAAAAATATTAGTAAAGATACTGCTATTCCTAGGTTGCCTATGGCGTAAATTGCAAAATTTTGCACCGTTCCACCATATACAATACTGTAAACAATTCCACCAGCAAAAGCATGAATTAGCGAAAACTTGCCCCAACGCATCATAACCAAAAATGTTATTGTCATAACATGGGTTAGCACATACGCTTCAGTATTAAACATACCAAATGCAAAGGCGGAAGCAGCTTCAAGCAGTATAAGTATTAAAAGCATTAAGAATAAATCTATTGCCATATATTTTTTTAGGCTCATTATTTAGCTTCACGAGGGTATGTAAACCCTTCGGCCTCGTCAAAGAAATACACACCTTCATATGGTATAAAAATTTTGCGTTTATCGCCGATATTTGGAATATCATAGATGGTAGATTTAACAATGACTTTATGTTCGCCTATGTTAAGGTATACGTTTACTGTATCTCCAAGCATTTCGGTAAGTTCAACATCAACATCGACTATATAGCCATTTTCAGGCATAGGCTTAGAAATATCAATCAGATGAGCATTTTCTGGTCTAAAACCAAATATTAAATCTTTACCTTGGCTTTTGTTTTTAACTTCGGCAAAAGAATTTGCATAGTTTAAACTAACATCAGATGCATCTTTAAAAACAATGTTATCGCCTTTGTTAAAACACTCGATAAAGTTCATAGGAGGCTCACCAATAAACCCTGCAACAAACTGATTTGCTGGATTAAAATACAAATCATACGGCTTTCCTATTTGCTGAACATAGCCGTCCTTCATGATAACAATTCTGTCAGCCATTGTCATGGCTTCGGTTTGGTCATGCGTAACGTAAATTGTTGTAGCACCAACACGGCGGTGGATTTGAATAAGCTCCGAACGCATTGTAACCCTTTGTTTTGCATCAAGGTTTGAGAGCGGTTCATCCATCAAGAAAACCTCAACTTTACGAATTATTGCACGCCCCACAGCAACACGTTGGCGTTGGCCGCCAGATAACTCACGTGGAAGCCTTTCAAGATAATCACAAAGCCCTAAAATTTTTGCTGTCTTTTTAACACGAGCTTCGATAATATCTTCGTTCAAGCCCTTTAAAGTGAGGCCAAAAGCCATGTTTTCGTAAACCGTCATGTTAGGGTAGAGTGCGTATGTTTGAAAAACCATCGCAACACCTCTATCTCTAGGTGATTTTTGGTTCACAAGTTCTTCTTTGATGTAGAGTTCGCCTTCTGTAATATCTTCAAGCCCTGCAATCATACGAAGAGTTGTTGATTTTCCACAACCAGAAGGACCAACAAAAACAATAAATTCGCCTTGTTTGATGTCCATGTTAAAATCATAAACGGCGTGAAAACCATTGTCATACACTTTGTTAATGTCTTTTAATTTTAACTGTGCCACTATTTTCTCACCTCATTTTCTTCCCATAAATCTTTTAATAACTTTACAGCAGATTTAATATCTTCTCCCGTTGTGCCTTCTAAAACAAGTATGGCGTTTTCGTTATATGCTCGTATTTTTTTAAGAATTTCTCGATAATTAAAGTCACCTTTGCCTACAGAACACTGCACAGGAGCTTTAGAATCTTCTATAAAACAATCTTTGATGTGAAAACAGTGAATTTTGTCTTTAAAAGTTTCAAGCCCTAAATCTAAAATTTCAAGATAGTTTGTGCTGTTAGTTTCGTCAAGAAAATTATAAAGGTCGAAAACGATTTTCAGGTTATCTTTGCTTATTTCATCAAACGCTGTTTTAAGTGTTTGCACATCGTATAAAACATGCCCAGCAGCACCTTCAATTGCAACGAGTGAGCCATATTCTTTTGCATAGTCGCACAAATCCTTAAAAGTATTAACTACAATTTTTCTTGCTTCTTCTGTACGATTTTTTGGGTTATATGTCCACTTATCATCGTTATAAGAACCTGTTTCAGATGCAACGATGTTAGAACCGAGTATTTTCGCATATTTTAGATACTCTTTAAATATGGCAATACCATTATAAACTTTTTCTTTGTTGGAGTGAACAGGATTAAAGTATGCACCAATTAGCTCTATAGAAATATTATTGTCTTTTAAGTCTTTGCCTAATTTTATAGCCTTTTCTTCTGTAATAGAGTTTAGTATGTAGTCAAATCCTACGAAAGACTTATATGCAACTAATTGCAAACCACTAATATCAACATTTGAAAGAGCATTACTAAACACATCTATGTTATTTTTTTCACATACGTCATGTCCACGAATAGCAATTTTCATATAATCACCTCGCTATAAAACCGATAAGTCGAAAAATGGCTCAAGATATTCTTTTGTATTCATACACATTTCTTTAAATAAATTGTAAGCCGTTTCTAAATCAAGATTTGCACAAAGCGGTTGGTCTGCAAATGTGGCAAAAAGTTTTTTAAGGTCGCGTTCTTTAATGCCCTCGTAAGTTGCATCTATGTTTAAGCCTGCACGATGAACTAAATTTAAAGCTGCTGTTGGCAACTCTTTTGCTACAATAGGTTGCACTAAATTGTGAGTAAATATGCAGTTTGTTTCAACAATGCTACCGTTTGGCATAGATGCCATTTGTCCAATATTAGGCATATTAACATTTGAAACAATTGTGCCTTGTCCTGCGATGGCTTTCATAAGCTCAACTGCCTCTTCAGAAGATTTTTTAAGCTCTACAGGCATAGTACCTTCTGCCATGGCGATAGACTCCGCAACGCGAATGTCTTGTCTTTCTTGTCTAAAATCTACAGTTGTTAAATTAAAGCCCCAGTTTTTGCAATAGTCTTTATCTTTAAGGTAGAAGTTTGAGTTGCAAAACTCTACTAAATGTCTGTCGCCAGCTGCACCCATTGCATCGTAGCGTTTGTATAAATCCATTTTAACTTTTGCATGGTCGTCTAAAAAGCTCTCTCTAAAAGGTCTTAACAAGATGCCGTCTGGATATTGTTTTTCAAATTCAGGCAAGAGTGCTAAAATATCTATATCGCCGTAAGTTGCTTCAGTAATCCAAGTAAAGTGGTTTACGCCCGAAGCATCTGTATAAATATCGTGTCTATCAGGCCTTTCTATGCCTTTTACTTTTTCAAGCACAAGAGTTAAAAAATCTTGTGCATTAAAAACCTCGTGGCAACATCCAAAAGCCTTAATTTTTGGAAACACATCATATAAAGTTTTAACCAAAATGCTCATAGGGTTTGTAAAATTAATAACCCAAGCATCTGGAGAATATTTTTCAATATCTTTTGCAAACTGCTCGTAAATCGGAACAGTACGCATAGATCTAAGTATTCCACCAGGACCTGCTGTATCACCAACTGGTTGATAAATTCCGTATTTTTCTGGAGTATGTACATCTGAACGCATCTCTTCAAAAGTACCCGGTAAGATTGAAATTACAATAAAATCTGCACCAGTAAGAGCTGTTCCAATTTCTTCATGCACACTAAAATCCCATTTAGATTTAGCCTCTTGCAGCTCACAAAGTCTTTCACCAATTTTTTTGTTACGAATGGCAGAGTCTACATCAATATCATATAGTGCAAGTTCTCCGTTTAGCGAATCGTTCAAAATAAGGTCGTTCATAAAAACTCTTGCCCATTGTTTAGAACCGCCGCCAATATACGCAATTTTAATTTTTTTAGCCATTATAAGCCCCTCCTAGATGTTTAGAACTAAATACTTATATAAAATAATCTGGGTAATCTTTTTGCAGTTTTGGCAAAACAAACTTATTACCCCATGATATATGCTGGCCAACCAAATCGCCAATTTTTTCTTTAGATTTTGTGGCGATAATGTTATACATTTCTAAATGTTCTGTGTAAGCTTTTTCTATTGCATTTTCTGATGCCAGGTTTAAAAGCCTTCTAAGCCTATTTAAATGAGTTGTTACAGAAACAACTGCATCCCAAGAACGAGATTTTTCCGCTATTTGGAATATTATACGGTGAAAATCATCGTCTACATCAATATATTCGTTAATTCTATTTTCATCTATTCTAAGCCTTTGGAGGCTTAAATTTTCGCGTAAAGCTGCCAAATCAGCATCTGTAGCCCTTGGTATAGCTTCTTTAAAAACATGAGATTCTACTGCATTTCTAAAGAAAACGCCTTCATCTACATAGTTAAGATTTATTCTTGAAACGCTTGAAGAACGTTGCGGTGCAACATCTACAAGTTTTATTTCAACAAGCCTTAAAACTGCTTCACGAACAGGAGTTCGGCTAATATTTAGAACTTGAGCAACTTCTGTGTCAGAAAGTTGTTGCCCAGGCTTTATATCAAGGTGCATTATGGCTTGAAACAATGCACGATAGGCGTACTGCTGATTATTTTCTAAAGGGTGCTTTTCTGGAAAGCTTATTGAGCTTAACATAATATGTATAAAATCCTCCTAAATACTCCTATTGTCTACTAGTATATCAGTTTTTTTTATAATGTCAACCTTTTTTTTAGGCTTATAGACATTAATTGTCAAATTCTCTTCTTTTAGCTTTATAAAAATGTTTGCAGTGTAGATTGCATCGTTAAAAGCATCATGAAAAGGTAAATCTGTATCAAGGCCCAAAGATTTAACAGCTTTTTCAAGGCCTATAAGTTTACCGTTTTCAAGCTTTAAAAAGCGAGATGCTAATGCCTGAACGTTTATAAACCTACTAGGTACTTTCTTAGCTTTAAGGTTATGGATATTGATATTTCTAAAAAGCTCTGTCATATCTTGGTTACCCCAAACACAGAACACCGCCTTTCTAGGCCTTTTTATAAACTTTGTAAAGTCTTTATACACCGTTGTGAAATTTTGCTGATTTCTAAGCATTTTTTCAGTTATACCTGTTAAATCTCTCACATAAGGGTTCATTCTTTTGTAAATTTGTGGCTTGATAAGCAAATTCATACGATCTACCACGTTAAATCTCTTATCAAGCTTAACTGCACCAATTTGGATTATCTCAAATGGGCAATCAGGATTTTTGTCATAACTTTTGTGAGCACAAGACTGGTTGTACTCAAAATCTATTACAATGTAGTTCATTATTTTCTCCTAGCTGTATTTTGATATGATATATAGTGAGTTAATTTCTAAACACACATAGTGGTGGTATTAGAAATTAAACGAACGACTCTGCAGCAAGGCACCGTAGGTGGCGAGCTGTAAGGGGTTGCGAAGCAATCCAATGCTTTAACTTATGTGAAATTTTAGAAGTTAAAGCATTACACGACTAGTATATCACAGTATTATAAAAAATTCAAACAATACTTTACTATCTTAATAATTAATGATATAATTGTAGTGTCAAAATATTAAGGAGGACTTATTCCATGCTGAACACACAACAATTAATGGACCAAGCAGTTTTACTTGCTGGTCTTAAAGAAATGCCTGAAGATTGTGGCATTATGGTACATGGCGAAAACATTAAAAAAGTTCTTTTTGGCGTTGATATGGACACGCCAGAGCTTTTACTTGCAAAAGAGCTAGGATACGACTGTGTTGTATCTCACCACCCAAGAAATACAAATAAAGATATTTTAAACGTTTTAAACGACCATGTTAAAAAACTTGCAGAGCTCGGTGTTCCTGTAAACAAATCTCAAAAACTTTTAGCAAAGCAAAAAGGTTCTTTGGGTTATAACGGTCATGTTAGTAATTCTCGTCGTTCTGAAAGTGCTGCACAGCTTTTAAATATGCCTTTTATGTGCATACATACACCAACTGATTTAATTGGCGAGGCTATTGTTCAAAAGCATTTAGATGAAAAATTTGCAAATAAGCCTGAAACTACTCTTAAAGAAATTTGTGATGCGATTGAAGAAATAAGCGAATACAAAAATTCTGAAAGAAAGCCTGTTATTCGTGTTGGCTCAGGAGAAAGCTATGCTGGTAAAATTTATGTGCTTATGTCTGGCCTAACTGGCCCTGGTGCTGATATTTTAAAAGAATATTTTGAAGCAGGTGTTGGAACGCTTGTTATGATGCACATTCCTGAAGCTGATGCTAAAATAATAACAGAGCAAAATATTGGAAATGTTATTATTGCGGGTCATATGTCTAGCGACTCTTTAGGTATTAACAAATTGGCTGAAAAATGGGCAGAAAGTGGCGTAGAAACTACTGTTATGTCTGGTATTGTTAAATAAGTTAATTAGTATTTTAAACACTGCCAACAAAGCTTAATGCTTGGCAGTGTTTTTTCTAAAAAGGGGCTAAATAATGAAAACTTTAGATGCTTACAGATTAAAACAAATAGCCATAATAGGTATGTTTTTTAACCATATGGTTATTGCACTTAGAGAGGTTTTACCTTTGGGTTTGCAATTTCCGCTATATGCTGTTGGTGGGCTTACCTTTCCGATTATGGCATTTTTTGTTGTAGAGGGGTATAAGCATACATCGAATATAAAGAAATATCTTTTTAGGGTGTTTATAGTTGGGGTAATTGCACAAATACCATATATGATAGCTCTTAGGCTACCTACTGGAAATATTATGTTTACCATATTTTTGGGGCTTTTGGTGCTGCTTCTTTATGACAAAATGAAAAGCCGTGGGCTTTTTTGGTTTGTATTTATGATTATTTTGGGAGTTTCTATGCTCTTCGACTGGGGTCTTATAGGAATTATGATGATATTTTTGTATCGCACTATTTCAGACGAGCAGAAAAGAAGGATAATTCCCGGAATCATTGCAGGTGTGTTTATGTTTAGCACCATTTTAAGCCTTATAGGGCTTACGGTAATGATAAATACTATGCCTGAGATGGAGGAATTTACAAAATTTTTTATTGATTCGGCTGGTGGAATAGAGTTTCTTTGGGTTAGTTTAACATTTGGGCTTGGATGTTTTGCTGCGGCGTTTCTACTAAAAAACTTTAATGGTGAAAGAGGCAAAAGTGCAAAGTATTTATTTTACGCATTTTACCCACTTCATTTCGTTGTTTTAGGAGCAATTGCATATGCCCTTGATTTAACAAGCTTTAGCACGATATTTAACTTATTTAATATTTTTGGGGTGTAGTATGAAAACGTTAGATGCTTATAAATTAAAAATAATAGCCATAGTATGCATGTTTTCAAACCATATGGCTAATGCTCTTTTTCCTGTTTTTCCGAGATGGATGCAGATTATGTTTTTTGCTATTGGTGGGTTTACTTTTCCAATAATGGC
>WQZK01000019.1 GCA_009780765.1 Defluviitaleaceae bacterium | reverse complement strand
TCTTACTAAGCCAAAAACTTGTGCCACACTTATATCAAACATCTGCATAAGCTGGGCCTTTATAATCGAATCTCTTATGTTTAATCCATAAGTTTCTAGCTCGCTCATTGTGTCTTCTCTTACCGATAGTTCAAATCTCATCTTAAGTCTATCTTCTTCTCTTAGTGATGAATAGAAGCTTGTACTATTTGCTAAAATATGTAATTGTTGTTCTAATTCTTCGTTGTAAGAATTAAAGCTTGTGTTTTCTAAAAAATCATCAAAATGGTCTGTTATTTCAAAACTTTCTGTATTTAAATCTTCGACTATATCTTCATATCCATCTTCTTCGTACTCCTCTGCATTGGCAGTTACTCCATAACTACCACTGTTTGCTTCTTCATTTGCACTTAAAGATAGTTGCCCTATACCTTCGCTTCCCATCATCAAAGCTAATATTGTCGCTACTATCCTACTCCTTCTTACCTTCATTTAATTTCCTTCTCCTCTTATTATTTTTTATTCTTGTGTTTTCTCTTTTCTTTTTTGCAATTTCTATCTTTCGGTATTATAGTTTAATCTTAACATTAATCACCCATTCTCCCCTTTATTATCACTACTATTGCCAGTGCATATCAAAGCATAGATTTGATAAAGTTATCCAATTATTTTACCATAATTTATTATATTTTTCAACAAATTTTTTTATAAAGCATCATACGATAATCATAAACATCAAATAAAAGAACGTCTTCTTAAAGACGTTCTTCATATTTTACACTTACTTTATATATTACTCAAAGTAAGAAGTAAAATTTATATTAAAGTTTAATTTATCTTCCTAAAAACATCCTTCCTATTAGCATTGTACTTAATGCAGAAATTATACTTATTCCTCCACCAAGATTTGCCGATTCTTGCATAAGCCTATTCCACGTAAGAGGACCTACTATAGCATCTTGAGTGAGTCCAAAAATTCGTTGAAACTCTATTACTGCTCTTCTTGTGTTTGGCCCAAAAATGCCATCTGTCGCCAATCTTGGTATTTGAGGATGAGAAGCTGATACTACATTTAAGTGTGTTTGAAGAGTTCGCACATCTTCACTTCGTTGCCCCTCTCTTATCAAATAGCCAGGATATGGTGGCATTGTTGCTTGTGGTGGAGATGGTGGTTGTGGTGTTTGATTAAGCCCAGAAAAAACTTCCATTATTTTTGCCCACGTAATTGGGCCAATAATGCCATCTGGTACAAGCCCAAACTGCCTTTGAAAGGCCATAACTGCTGATTGTGTAATAGGGCCAAATGCACCATCAACTGAAAGTCTAGGAATAGATGGAAATTGACTTGAAATGGCATTTAAGTGGTTTTGTATCACACGAACACTTTCACCCGAGGACCCAACCCTTAATAATGTACCCGGATACGGTGGGGTGTTTGGCGGCACAGTCGGCGGAGTTACTGGAGGAACCACAGGTGGCGTTATTGGAGGTGTTGTTGGTGTTTCTGTTATAATATCCTCAATATTCCAATAAACTTGATATAGCCTATTCCAAGTATTAGGCCCAACAATTCCATCAGTAGTCAAACCAAATAAAGCTTGAAAAGCCAAAACTGCATTGGTAGTTTGGGCATTAAAATTGCCATCTTGATTAACTGGCGGTATCTCACTATAAAACTCGCCTATAAAGTTTAATATAAGTTGCAATGTTGAGACTAATGGGGAGGATGTCCCTTGTCGAATTATTGTCGTCGGAGGTGTTCGTCCAATGCCTATTAGTTCGCCCTCACTTTGTAGATCCGAAAGCCTTTTAACTGATGAATATAGGCGGGATATGCTATTCCATGTTGCACGCCCTATTATGCCATCTTGTGGCAAATCAAATATTTGTTGGAAAGTACGCACCGCTGCTACTGTATCACTTCCAAAAGTGCCGTTTACGTTTTGAATGCGTGGAATAAGTGGAAAATTTTGCCTAATTCTATTCAAATAAAACTGCATTGTTTGAACTTCTCGCCTTGTATCGCCTTCTCTTAAAGGTGTTCCCGGATAACTTTCTGTTATTCCTTGAATTACGTTGCTTGTTACTATTTCAATATCATTTGGGTAGAAGTTTCTTAATATTTGCAAAGGGTTACGACCCGCATTTGCTAATGGCACAGTTCCCCATTGAGAAAGCCCCGCACACGTTGAAGTGGTTCCATTACAGTATTGTGCAAAAAATGGCTCTCTACGGCCTTGTCTACGAATATACTGATTAAATATTCTGTCTACAATAACACTTATGTTTTGAAAAATATTTCTGCCTTCTACAAAGAATTGGTCGAACTGTGTGCTATTAGTTATATCAAAATTGTGTCCTCGAACTCTATACCACTCTGTATAAATCCTGTTTAATGCAAAAGAGATTTGGCAGTAAATATTTGCTTCTAGTGCCGCCAACGGCCATGTTGGATAAATCTCTGACGAAGCAACATTTTTTATATAGTCTACGAAAGGCACCGTTACATTTCTTGCAGGTGCATCGGGGCGACCCAGGTGAACTGTTATTGTTTCAGGAATAAAAACCTCTCTTAAAAGCCTTGGGTTAATACCTTCTGAAGTTTCTTGTAACCTCTCCTCAGAACTATGCAAAATATCTTCAGGTATCACAAACTCTTGAGTTGTTGGTTGCACCGTCCTTAGCAACGACTTTGGTGTCATGTTTACTGGAAGTATTGATGTTTCTTTATCAAATATTTGAACTCCCCTTACAATAACTGTGTTAAAATTCGGGTGCTCTATAATCACATCTACTTGTGTATAAAATGGTCCTGTATCATTTGGATTTAGAGTATGTTCAATATTTGGTGCATCTATTTCTACTGTTCTTGTGTTTCCCGATTCATCCGTTGTAAGCTCATGAAATACTATATTGTGCCTGTTTTGCACAATTACCTTAGCATTTTGTATAGGCAAAATACCGCCACCTGCACGCACTTCTGCCCTAAAAAAACCTAACCCCATGTGTTTTCCCCCTATAATCTATAAATTACTATCTATTAACAGTGTATTTTTATAGCTTATACATTGTTCTACTAGAGAATTATTAATTTAAATACATCTAAAATAAAATGCAAACGTCAAAAACTCTCCAATAATCTCTTCCGTTACTATAATAAAATAAGTATACATTAAAAAAACCACCAATCTGGTGGCTTTTTGCATTAATTTATTTTAGAACATCCGCAGTCTGCTTCATTCTTGCATCCACAATCTTTTCTAGCACGGTCTGGTGCTTTAATATTGCTCGAAATTCCTGCAAGAAATTCTGGTTTTTGAGGTGGTGCAAATATATCCATTGGAAAATCAAGATTATCAAAGAAATCACATGGATCAACCGAAGGTATTTCTTGGCATTCCTTAGGAATTGTAAAGCCTCTTGATTCTACTGATAAATCTACTATTCTAAAGAGCTTAACGATGCTAAATAAACCAATAGTGACTTCCACTATAACGGGCTTGCTTGGCTCGATAGGTCCTTCACAGCAACAATCAAATTTTAATTCTGCTGATAATGCTATTGCCTTAGCCTCTACTTGAACAAATGGTGCTGTATAGTTCATATCTTTAAATGGATACATGTCTGATGTTACAAAAAGATCGCAACTTTCAGAGCCAAATAAACAAAGTTTTGTGTTGTATATGCTGTTAGCAATTATTTCTTCTAAAATAGTTCCATCAACTGCTCTGAAAATAAGATTGTATTCAAAAATGTATTTCAAATCTATATCCCAATAGCCTTTTTTAAAGCAACTAGGAGTTTTTGAAACAATCATAATATTTTTAACAACCAGATCGTCTATACTTACAGAAGCAGCCTTTTCTGGTGGAACTACAATTCCTCCATGGATCGTTCTTGGAAGACCGATTTCACAAGGTGTTAAACAGTCTTGTGAGCGGCATACATCGTACAGTTTATGAGCAATAATATTTTCTTCTTTTAGGGGTCTTTTACAATGTGCTTCTTGAGTAGTTACGCTATGCCCTTCAAAAGCATTTGTGTCTGTATCAGGGAAAGCGTTGTTAATTGAATCGTTTAATTCAAATGCTGCCATTATTTTTTCCTCCTATAAAATAACAATAAATAAAGATTTATTTATCACATCTATTATATATTATGTACAAGAGAGTATTTGGTGCTTGAATTATAAAAAATATTGTGGTACACTATAATATAGGGTAATTTTATGCCAAAGACTAGGAGGAAAACTTCTGTGCCAAAAAAAATTCTTGTAGTTGAAACAGGTGGAACATTTGCAACAAGTTCAGTGGCATCTGTTAGAACATTATCTAATTATGAAAATGAAAAAACAATTTATGAATATGATAGCATTTTGTTTCGCTTAGAAAAATATGATATAGAGTTTGAAAAAATAAGGCCAATTTTTACGCTTAGCGAAAATTTAACGATAGAATTATTAAACATACTTATAGATGCACTTTATAAAGTTGATTATAGTAAGTATGTAGGTATTATTATAACTCACGGAACAGATACTCTTGCATATACTGCAAATATAATAAGTATGCTATTTTCTCATAAAAACGTGCCTATAGTATTTGTATCTAGTAATCATCCAATTGCACTACCTGAAGCTAATGGTGTTTATAATTTTGCAGCAGCTCTCGATTTTATCTGTACAGTAGAAGTTCAAGGCGTTTTCGTTGTTTACAAAAACTTTAGAAAAGATATTGAAATTCATTTAGGCTCTAGGGTTAAACAAATGCTACAAGTAATAGATTCTTATGAAAGCTTTAAAAATGTTTGCTTCGGTAAAATTATTGATGATAGGTTTGTATATAATGAAAATCCACTTAACCCAAGTGTTGAAAATTTAAACAAACTTGCCGACCCAAAACCTACAAACAGCCTAAAACTTACTAAAAGAGTTATGCTTATATATCCTTATGTTGGTATGCGTCCTGATTTTTTTAATATAAATGAAAATATAAGTGCTGTTGTTTATGGGGTGTACCATTCGGGAACATTTTGCTCAGCAGAGTGTGGCGAACACTCTATTAATTCACTTATAGAAAAGCTTGCCGAGTTTAAAATTCCGTTATTTATCTCGGAAGTAAGCTCTGGGCTTGATAAGTACGAATCTTTTAACAATTTAACTCAAGAAGGTAATATCGTTAATATAGCTTATGATATTTCTTTTGAAAACCTATTTGCAAAAGTCACTGTTGCAGTTGATTTGTTTGACAATACTACCGATATTTATAATTATGTAAATAACACAAATGTGTTCTTTGAAAAAGTAAAGGAGTGATTTATTTGAAAAAAATATTTATTAGACTTTTTATACTAGCTTTTGCGATTTTTGTACTAACTTCTTGTGATGAAGCAGACGCAGATCATGTAGTTTTTCAAACTCAAGATTCTGAAGGCCCTGATGAAGTAGCTACTATACGAAATAATGTTTTTATAAATGACATAAACATTGGTGGATTAACACCAGAGGCGGCTCTTGAAAAACTTAACACCCAATTTGCAAATCATTTTAATAACACCACTCTTACTTTAACCTTTGATAATGAAGAGTTTGTATACTCTTTTTCAGAATTTAATGCTTCTTTCGATTTTGAGGCTGCTGTAAATATGGCTTTCAGGGGTGAAATTTCTAGTAATTCACCACAGTCTTACAGAGTTGATGCAATGTATACATATGATGCTAGTATAATTGAAAAAATTTTAGCAGAACTTTATGAAAAAGTAACAAGAGAGCCAGAAAATGCAACAATGGAGCGAATTGATGGCGAATTTGTTATCACCAATGACGTTATTGGAAGAAGACTAGACTTAGATAACACCAATCAAGAAATTTTAGATATTTTGGCAAGTAGAAGCTCTGGCGTTGTTGAGCTAAGTGTCGTTAATTACTACGCCGAATTTACGGCAGAACACTTTAGGCGTGCAACAAGCCTTTTAGGTACATACACAACATACTTTTCGCCTGGTGAAAATGGTAGAAATATAAATATTAGAAATGCTGCATCTAAAATAGATGGATTTGTTTTGATGCCTGGTGAAATTTTTTCAACAAATGCAGAATTTGGTGTTATGACGTATGATAATGGTTATCGTATGGCCCCTGTTATTGTTGGTGGTGTATTACAAGATGGAATGGGCGGCGGAGTTTGCCAAGTTTCTTCAACTCTTTATGTAGCTCTTTTATATGCCGAGCTTAGAATAACAGAAAGATTAAACCATTCTATGCCAGTGGCTTATATTAGAAACGGTTTGGATGCAACACTCGCAGGCGATTGGATTGACCTTAAATTTGAAAATGACACCGATTACCCTGTTTTTATCGAGGCTATAGTAACAAATAATTCGCATACTGTTAATGTATTTGGCTTTGAATCTCGCAATGAAACACGTGAACTCGAGTTTCGTATTATATTAGTTGAAACCATTCCGCCACCAGAAGAAAATATTATAGAAGACCCTAATATCCCACTTGGTGAAAGAAGAGTAACTATCACGCCACTAACAGGCAGAAGGTATAGAGTTTACAAAGATGTGTTTGAAAATGGCGAACTTGTAGAAACGGTTCATATAAATAACAGCAACTATCGAGCAAGAGCAGCAACAGTTAGGGTTGGAACGGGAGCAGGAGCCCCTCCTACAGGAACAGGTGAAACTCCACCTGTAACAACTCCTCCTACAACACCTCCTTACGAACCTCCTGTAACTCCTCCACCTACAAACGATAATAATGGTGTTGATGATATAGACGCACCACCTGTAATTGATGATTCTACAGATGAGTAGGTAAATAATTAGAACTAACTAATAAAACGCATGTATCACTTTAAATTGATACATGCGTTTTTATATGTATTATTTACTATCCACGTAAAAATGGAATTGGGTCTGTATGGTTGCCATTTCTTCTAACTTCAAAATGTAAGTGGTTACCCGTAGACCATCCTGTACTTCCAACCCTTGCTATAACCTCACCACGGGCTACTTGTTGCCCTACCCTTGCAATATTAGAAGAGTTATGCCCATAAAGTGTTACTATTCCACCACCATGGTCAATCATAATTGTATTTCCAAATCCACCCATCCATCCTGAATGAATAACAACTCCAGGGTAAGCTGCAACAATATTTGTGCCACGAGGAGCAGGAATATCTATTCCAGAGTGAAACTCGCGCCTACCATTTATCGGACTTATACGGTTTACATAACCCGAACTAATTCTTGTATGCCCAGGCACTGGCCAATCAAACTGCCCACCAGTAAATACAAAATTTTGCTGTGCAGCACGATTTGCCGCTGCTTGTGCTTCACGAGCACGTTGCTCTGCTTGTGCTCTTTCTATTGCCCTACCTACTTCACTTGCTTGGTTCTCAAATGTAGCTATAACCAATAAATATTCTGTTTCAGATTCTTCAAGCTCTTCAACCAAAATGGCAACTGCATCCATACTTTCTTCAAGCTCAATCATTCTCTCAGCATACATATCTCTTACAAGCTCAAGGTCTTCTTTTTGCTGCTCAATCTGAGCTATTTTATTAGAAACCGCTTGTTCTGCCGCAATAAGCTCGTCTATCATATTTTGCTCATGCTCTATTATCATGTTTATACTATGAATTATTCTAATTAAATCTGTAAAGCTTTCGGCATTTAAAAGAACATCAAGATAACTTGTTCGCCCGTGCATATACATGTGTACGGCACGATCTATAAACATTTCGTACTGATTTTCTAAAAGTTCTATGGCAATGTCCAGCTCTATCTCGGTTTCTTCTAAAAGAGCCTGCATAGACCTTATTTCATCTTCTATAGCCATCATATCTTCTGAAATTATTCGCATTTCTTCGTTAAGAAGCTCTATTTCTCTTACTGCATCTGCACGCTCTTGCCTTACTGCTTCAAGTTCTCGCCTGTTTTCGGCAAGTTCATTATTTATTGCAGTTCTTCTTTGGTTAAGCTCATTAATTGTTGGGCTTGCGTCCATACTAACAGTAAACAGCACAACCGCCAAAATTGCCATAAAAATGCTCGTTATTTTTTTCTTCATCTAAACACTCCTTATACAAATAGATGCTTTCTTATAGATATTGTACTGCCAACAACGCCTATAGCAACACCTAAAAGCACACAAAACGGAATTAAAAACGCAAATATTGCACTTGTAGGCATAAAGTCTGTTAAAAAGTTTATAAGTGGGATATCCGCCTCATATCCAACAACACGAGTATAAGCAATCAATGAAACCCCAACAGCTAGTAACGCACCAAAAAGCCCTATCAAAACACCTTCGATTATAAATGGCCATCTAATAAACCAGTCTGTTGCACCAACGTATTTCATAATATTAATTTCGTTTTTACGGCTATTAACAGTAAGCTTAATTGTATTCATAATTATTATTGCAGAAACCGCACTTAAAAACGCAATTATCGTTATACTTCCAATTTGAAGCCCACGGCTAAGAGCCACGAAAGATTCCGCCACATCTTCTACAAAAACAACATCAGTAACTCCACGCCCTATAAGTAAATCAAGATTATTTTTAACAAATTCTTGATTTTCAACACTATTAACCCTTATATCAAACGAGCGAGGCAGTGCATTTCTGCCTTCTAGCCCTCTAAGTATGTTACCATCTCCAAAACGCTCTTGAAATCTTTCTTCTGCTTCTTGGTGCGATACAAAGTGTATGTCAACAACATGGTCTATCCTTAAAATTTCATCTCTAATTGCATCAATTTCAGTATCGCTAATATCATTGTCTAAAAACGCCGAAAGTTCTAAATCGTTAGAAAGCCCCGAAAGCATATGGTCTAAATTACTAATTACTGAATACGACAAAGCCAAAATTAGCAAACAGCTGGCAACAGTTATTACCGAGGCAATACTCATAAGCCTGTTTTTAAAAATACTCCTTAAAGCTTCGCCTAAAAAGTGTTTAAAATTTCTAATATTCATCGTCATAACCACCTTTTTCTATATCTCTTAAAACATTACCGTTTTTAATGGTTATAACTCTTTTTTGCATATAATCAACAATTTCTTTTGCGTGTGTTGCTAAAACAATTGTTGTTCCCATGTAATTAATATCGTCTAAAATCTCCATGATTTCCCACGCAGTATCAGGGTCTAAGTTACCTGTAGGCTCATCAGCAATTAAAAGCGGTGGCTTGTTTACAATTGCACGGGCAAGAGCCGTTCTTTGCTGCTCGCCTCCAGAAAGCTGATTGGGATAAGCCTTAGCTTTACGCTGAAGCCCAACCATAGCTAAAACCGCAGGCACCGAACGCCTAATTTCTCTAGGGCTACAACCTATAACCTGCATGGCAAACGCTACGTTTTCATAAACAGTCTTGTTCGGCAAAAGCCTAAAGTCTTGAAAAACCACTCCCATTTGCCTACGCAAATAAGGAATTTCTTTGTGCGAAAGCACAGTGATATTAGTATTATTAATATATATGTTGCCAGTGGTTGGCTCACGCTCTTTTAAAAGAAGCTTCATAAGGCTAGATTTGCCAGAACCAGAAGACCCAACAATAAAAACAAACTCACCTGGCTTAATATCAAGCGAAATGTTTTTAACGCCCACTGCACCATTTCCATAAATTTTTGTCACATTATCTAAGTAAATCAAAAAACTTGCTCCCTCTCATTTTTATAGCCAAATTAACTATAAATCAATAATTAGTCCTACTGGGCAGTGGTCGCTACCCGTAATGTGCGGATAAATTTCTGCATCTTTTATCCTATCTTTTATTCTATCAGATACTAGAAAATAGTCAATACGCCAACCCGTATTATTTTCACGAGCCCGACCCATATAGCTCCACCAAGTGTATGCATCCAATTTTTCAGGATAAAGATGTCTAAAAGTATCTGTAAAGCCTGCTTCTAAAAGAGTAGTCATTTTATCACGCTCTTCTATTGTAAAGCCTGCATTTCTGGTATTTGTTTTTGGGTTTTTAAGGTCGATTTCTTTATGTGCAACATTTAAATCGCCGCAAATTATTACTGGCTTAATTTTATCAAGCTCTAGCAAATAATTTTTAAAAGCATCTTCCCAAACCATTCTATAATCAAGCCTTAAAAGCTCCCGCTTAGAGTTTGGCGTGTATACATTTACAAGAAAAAACTCAGGATACTCGACTGTTATAACCCTTCCTTCTTTATCATGCTCTTCGATTCCAATACCAAGCTTTACAGAAATAGGTGTGTTTTTACTAAACACTGCCGTTCCTGAATAGCCTTTTTTTTCAGCACTGTTAAAATAAATATTATATTCTTCTAAATTAATTTCAAGTTGCCCTTCTTCCATCTTAGTTTCTTGCAGACAAAAAATATCAGCAGAAACTTCTCCAAAAAAATCAAAAAAACCTTTCTTAACACAGGCTCTAAGCCCGTTAACATTCCATGAAATAAGTTTAATCATCAGTTTCACTCCTCACTTTCTTAAGTATAACACATTTTTAACAAAAACGTAACAATTTTAATAATTTTATTTTCTTAACTTTTTTTTAAGAATATGTTATAATGCAGATAATTAGTTTTAGAGAGGTGTTTAATAATGAACTATAGAATTGCAATTTGTGATAACGAACCAGCTCAAGTAGATTATGTAACACAAACAACAAAAAAATGGGCCGAAAGCCATAACCATCAGGTAAAGATAACAACCTTTGAATCTGCCGAAAGCTTTCTTTTTGAATACAGTGAAGATAGAGCTTACGACATCCTCCTTTTAGACATTGAAATGGGTGCAATGAACGGGGTAGAACTTGCAAGAGCTATTCGTGCGAAAAACAAAGAATCGCAAATTATTTTTATAACAGGCTATATGGACTATATTTCAGACGGGTACGATGTAGAGGCTTTACACTACCTTTTAAAGCCTCTGCGTGAAGATAAATTTTTTGATACATTAAACCGTGCAACAACAAAACTTAGCCAAAATGAGAGAGTTCTCTTATTAAAATTGGCAGACGAAAGCGTACGAGTACCCTTATACGAAATACGTTATATAGAAGTTGTTAGAAATTATGTTACTATCCATACAACAGAAGAATACACGATAAAATCAACTCTTGGTGTCTTAGAACAAGAGCTTGACGATATTTTCTTTAGGGTTGGGCGTTCTTTTATAGTAAACCTTAGATTTATTAAAAAAGTAACAAAGCAAGACATTTTTCTAACAGATGGGCGAACTATTCCAATGCCAAGAGGTGCTTACGATTCTGTTAATAGAGCGATTATAGAAAGGTTGTAAATATAATGGGTATTTTATCAAAACTGATTGACAAGCGCATTGCATCATATCAAAATAACCTAATGGCAACGCATTATTTGGAAGTTGAAAATATGTATAGGGAAATGCGTGGCTGGCGTCATGATTATTTAAACCATATTTCGGTTATAAAAAGTTATGCTCTTTTGGGCGATTATGATTCGCTTTTAAAATATTTAGATGAGCTTAATGCCGACCTTTCTAAAATCGACAAAGGCATAAAAACTGGCAATAAAATGCTTGATAGTATTTTAAATAGCAAGATAGCCTTAGCAGAATCTAAAAATGTACCAATTTCTGTTGATGCACAAATTTCTATAGCTATAAAAACTCCTGAGATAGATTTGTGTATAATTTTAGGTAATCTTTTTGACAATGCAATAGAGGCAAGCCTTTCACTGCCAGAGGAAGAACGCATGATACGAGTTTATATGGAAATGAAGCATACTCAGCTTTATATGTCCTTTACTAATATGACCTCAATGGAGAAAAGAAAAAAACAAGACGGACGATTCGATTCTACAAAAACAGTAAAAAGTGGATTCGGTCTTGTTAGAATAGACGATATTGTTAAAAGACACGGCGGATATATCAACAGAAATAGCGAAGATGGTGCATTTTCAACAGAAATTTTGCTACCGCAATAGTTAATGGCAATGTTGCAGAACCTGCTTTTCGTCCCCCAAAATATGCTTTTCGTCCTCGAAATTATCTTGCTGTCGTTTTTTCATGTTAAGATGTTCTTAATAAATCACTTAACACATCACAGGGAGGAAGCTTTATGGAAACCGTAAAAACAAAAACAGAGAAATCACGCTATAATTTATTCCAAAATAGTGGATTTATGATTTCGCTTGCTTGGAAATATTCTAAAGGTGCAATATTTTTTGCCATAGGCATAGCACTTTGCGTTATTTTAATAAGCCTTATCGGGCTATTTATAACACCAACTATACTAGAGATAATACAAACAGGAGAATCCCTTAGCAATTTAATTTACATAATAATAGCATTTTCTGGCGGATTAATTTTATTAAACGCCTCAAGGTCTTATTTTGAGGTAAATGTGCTGCTTACACGAATTTATGTAAGAGGTCGTTTATCTGTTATTATTTTAGAAAAATATTTGCGTGTATCCTTTCCATCAACAGAAAGCCAAGATATGCTTAAAAAAATGGAAAAAGCAGCAGATACCGTTTCGGGCACTGCATCTTCTGGCGAAGCAATATGGATAACTTTAACAGATTTATTAACACATATATTAGGCTTTATTATTTACTTTATTTTACTAATTTCGATAAACCCTATTGTGCTTGCAGTTATACTTATAACTTGCACTGTAGGCTTTTTGATAAACAAGCATTTAAGTGGCTGGGGTTATAGACATCGTGAAGAAGAAGCCGAATATCTTAAAAGAATGAACTATGTAAATTATAAAGCGGTTGACCGTGTTTCAGCAAAAGACATTAGAATTTTTGGCATGAGAGATTGGATCGAAAGTGTCCACAACAGTGCTTTTGCACTTTATAATTCTTTTGTTGAAAAAAGAGAAAAAGTTTATATTTGGTCTAATATCGTTGATTTATTACTTGCGTTTTTAAGAAATGGCATTGCTTATATCTATTTAATTGGTATGGTTTTAAATGATGGACTTTCAGCACCAGAATTTTTACTATTATTTTCTGCCATAGGCGGATTTACAACGTGGATTACGCAGATTATGCAAGGGTTTACTACTCTTCACCGACAGAGCCTTGATATTTCGGCCGTTCGTGAACTTCTAGAATATCCTGAAGAATTTTTGTTTGATAAAGGAGAAAAAATCGAGCCTATTCCAAACAAATCATACGAGTTAGAGCTTAGAAACGTAACTTTTAGATACCCAGAAGCTACAAAAGACACCCTTTTAAAAATCAACCTAAAAATTAAACCAGGTGAAAAACTTGCAATAGTTGGGCTTAACGGTGCTGGAAAAACAACGCTTGTGAAGATTTTATGCGGCCTTTATGACCCAACTGAGGGAGAAGTTTTATTAAACGGCGAAAACATTAAAAAATATAACCGTGAGGATTATTACAAACATTTTTCGGCAGTGTTTCAAGATTTTTCGGTATTTGCTTCTAGCATTGCAGATAATATTACACAAATGTACGAAAATGTTGACAAAGAAAGAATGGAGATGTCCGCTAGAAAAGCTGGAATCATCAACAAAATTAATAGTTTAGATAATAATTTTGACACAAAAATAGGCAAAGAAATTTATAAAGATGGGATCGAGCTTTCTGGTGGCGAGCTTCAGCGCCTAATGCTTGCAAGAGCTATTTATAAAGATGCTCCGATTTTGGTTTTAGATGAACCAACAGCAGCACTTGACCCTATTGCAGAAAGCGAAATGTATAACCAATACAACGAACTAACCGAGGGAAGAACATCAATCTACATCTCTCACCGCCTAGCCTCTACAAGATTTTGTGACCGTATAATTCTTATGGAAAACAATGTTATTTCCGAAGAAGGCACTCACGAAGAACTTTTGGCAAACGGAAAAAGCTACAAATATCTTTTCGATATTCAAAGCAAATACTACAGGGAAGGGGCGACTGAACATGAGTAAAAAACAAGATAGATTATCTTTAAAAGATGCTACAAAATTAACCGTGCGAGGCTATAAATTTATATACAGCAAGCACCCTAATTTACTTATATCAGATGGGCTTTTCTCTATTGTGTCTGCAATAACGCCTTATGTTGGTATTTATTTAATGGCACTTATTATAAACGAAATATCAACCACAAGAAGCCAAGAAAGACTTACAACACTAATAATAATATCTCTTGTTTCGGCAGCCGTATTAGCACTTTTAAATGCAATTCTTTTAAGATGGAGTAATTATCATAGAGAAAACTTTGGTTGGCTTAAAGTAAATGGCTTATATACAGAAAAACTTTTGTCGCTTGACTATGATAAAATAGACAATCCTAGAACTCATGACCTTTTGGCTCAAATACGGAGCAATGCCAACATGAACTGGTATGGTTTACCTAGGTTAGCTATGAGTTTTAGAGCGATAATAAATGCTATCACAACAATCATTGGTGCAATTGCTTTAAGTATTTCGCTTTTTAGGTTGCCTGTTCCTGATGATGCTGGTTGGCTAACTATTTTAAATAGCCCATTTTTGGTTATCTCGGTTGTAATTTTAATGTTTGTAATAACTATGCTTACACCTGTTTTTAACAGCAAAAGCCAATCTTATTGGACAAAAACGTCGGACAAAATGTTGCTAATGAACCGCACACTTGGATTTTTCGGCTGGCATATGAAAGAGCGTAAACGTGCACTTGATGTAAGAATTTATCGCCAAGATAAAATTACAACACACACTTTTGCTAGTAGCTATAATTCTGAAGGCGGCTTAGGGCCAAAATCTGCACTTGGTAAGTTTGCACGTGGAAGCATGGGGGTATTTGCTGCAATCGGCTCGGGCATAGCACAAATTTTTATTGGGGTTGTTTATGTGTTTGTATGCCTTAAAGCATGGGGCGGAGCGTTCCCTATCGGCTCGGTTACGCAGTATATAGCTGCTATAACTGCACTTTCTGGCGGTATTGCAAGGTTATTTACAGAGCTTACCTTGCTTAGGCATAACACTCACTACTTAAAAACTTCATTCGAGTTCTTAGATATTAAAAACGATATGTATCAAGGCAGTTTAACCGTTGAAAAACGTTCAGACTTGAAGTATGAAATAGAATTTAAAAACGTTTCGTTTAAATATCCAAATACAGATAATTATGTTTTAAAAAATGTTTCAATAAAATTTAAAGTTGGCGAACGTCTTGCTGTTGTTGGTATGAATGGCAGCGGAAAAACAACATTTATCAAACTATTGTGTAGGCTTTATGACCCAACAGAAGGCGAAATTTTATTAAACGGCATAAATATCAGAAAATATGATTATCACGAATACATGTCGATATTCTCAATAGTGTTTCAAGATTTTAAACTATTATCCCTAAGCCTTGGGCAAAACATTGCAACAGGCCCTCAATACGATAGCGAAAAAGCACTTAAATGTTTAGAGGAAGCAGGCTTTGGTGTTCGCTTAGATAAGATGCCTAATAGTCTTGAAACATATTTATATAAAGACTTTGTTGAAGATGGAGTTGAAGTTTCTGGTGGAGAGGCACAAAAAATTGCTCTTGCACGTGCACTTTACAAAAACGCAGCATTTGTAGTTTTAGATGAGCCAACAGCAGCACTAGACCCAATTGCAGAACACGAAGTGTATAGCAAAATGAAT
>WQZK01000018.1 GCA_009780765.1 Defluviitaleaceae bacterium | reverse complement strand
CGCAAAGCGTAACTATGGCTACCAATTTCGCTCTCAAAAATATCTCTTACAGATAAATTATTTGCACGAACGAATGAACTAAGTAGTTCAGTAGGTGTAATTCTATCATCAGAAGTGTTAGAAGTAAGCCTAAAAATCAATATTTCTGTAAGCATTTCTTCAAGGATTCTAAATGTTTTTTGCTGAAGGGCAGTGTCTATCGTAAGAAATACGCTATCTCCGGGGGCAGGTTCAACTCTCGTTTCTGGTAAAGATTCTACGCGCCTGCCATTTATACTAACCAAAACAGATTCTGAGCCGTTTGTGCCACGTAAATTATTTTCAAAAGAAGCCTCTATTCCTGTGCGGCCAATTCTATAATCGTTAATATTAAAACCCAGCTCTATAAGGTTTGGAATATCAGGATGCTCAGCTGGGACATTACCAACATAACCCAAAATATGAGCCATGTAAATGCCTTGCGGGTAATACCTAAGTGCATCTGTAGAAGCGACAAGTGACCTAAATGTATTAGAATCTTCTACAACAGCAGTAACTGTTTCAAGGCTAACATTTTCGGCAATTGTTATAGGAGTGAGTCTGTTATATCTTGTCATAAAAATACGAGAACGCATAGCTACCATATCTCTAAGCTCGGTATTTGAGAAATGTTCAAAATCACTGCCCTCGCCAAGTCTAAATCTGCTTCTTAAGGCATTAAATGCTTCATCTGCCGTTAAATCTAGCCTTAGTCCCATATCCTGTTTCCATCTGTTTTCTCGCCTTTGCCTAATATCTTCATCATCTGACGTAAAAGTGAACTCAAATGGCTCATGCTGAGAAATGGGGAAGTCGTCGATAAAAGTTTCTTCATTTTGCCTAAGAACTTCTAAAAGATTGTAAACCATGTTGTTACGCTCGGCATCAGAAACTAAAATGCTTGGGTCTAACTTAAGGTTATAAACAAAATGATTTACTGCTAAAGGGCGTCCAAAAGCATCGTATATAGTTCCTCTATGGGCAGGAAGTACAACTTCTCTTTCAATGCTTGCCTCAAATTCGTGTAAAAAACGTTCACCATGCACAATTTGAAGTTCAAAAAGCCTTGCAATAAGTACATAAAAAAGAACGCCAACAAGAACTGTTAATATAAATATTCTGTTAGATAAAAACCTTAAAACATCAGTAAAAGTATTGTCTTTTTTCATTGTGCCACCTTTTTAAAATAGTTTTCGTTTTGGCTTTTCTTTTCGCTCAAGTCTTTTATTAATTCCATAAAAAAATCTATAAGTAGGTATTGAAAACAGCGATGTATAAATAACGCTTGGTAAAATTATTCTTCTTAGATAAAAGAAGAATTCAAGCCTACCTCTAAAGAAAAATACAATAATGTAGTATGCGAACTCATAAAAAGCTGTACTAATAAAAACTAAGAGAAGCGGAAGTAAATAATTTTCGGCATAAAAATCTTTAAAAGGCTTTCCACAAAAATATCCGATAACCATGCCCAAGAAGGCATGTATTCCGATAACGTTGCCAAAAATTATATCTTGCAAAAGACCTGTAAAAAAGCCTATTATTGCTCCTTCACCATCATATCTGAGTATCGCAAACGAAACAATTAGTATTATAGAAGCATTTGGCCTAACTCCCCAAAATTCTATGTATTGAAATACTGTTGTTTGTAGTATAAAATTTATAAGTATTGTTAAAGTTGTTATTAAAAGTCTCATTAGTCGATAAACTCCCTGTCAAAAACATCACTAACGACTAAAACAGTTTCAAGGTTTCTAAAATCAACAGCCGTTTCGATTATTGCATACTTAAAAAGACCCGAGCCGTCAGGCCTAACTTCACGAACAATGCCTATTGTAATTCCGGGTGGATATATAAGTCCTAAATTAGAGGTTATAATCAAATCATTTTCTAAAATATCAGCGTTAAGGGCGATGTTTTCCATTCTAACAAGTCCACGCTCTGCAAGCCTTAAATCGCCACGGACAAAGCCTGTATCGCCTGTGCGTGCAGAAATTGCACTTACAGAAGAATTATCATCAATTAGCGTAATAACTTGCGAAAAGTTTGAATAGGCTCTAAAAACTCTACCAACAAGCCCACCATTTGCGAGAATTACTTGGTTATCAAAAACTCCATCTCTTGTGCCAAGATTTATAGAAAATTTATTAGACCAATTGCTACTATCACGAGCGATAACATCAGCACCAACAAGGTTAAGCTCTGGATATCTTTGCACAAGCTCTAGAAGATTGCGAAGTTCTTGATTATCCTTATCAAGCAGAGCGGCGCGATTAGCCTCTAATTGTAAAAGCTCATTTTCTTCTCTAAGCCTCTGATTTTCAGAATCAAGTTCAGAAAGGTTAGATATAAAATTTATACGTGTTTGAAAAAAGCCACCAATATTTCCTGTAACCTCTTGTGAGGGCGAAACAATATAACCCATAAAATTTTCAATAAAAGTAGGCCGCCTATAATTTAGTGTTATTATAGCGACAACTATACAAAATATGGTTAAGATTAAGAATGTTAGCCGTTTGTGTTTATTTATAAAATCCATTACAAGAACCCTCTTACATGTGCAGTTTTCTAGGGGACACTAAAACATTTTTAAGTGTTTCTAAATGCTCTAAAACTAAGCCTGTTCCAATTGCAACACAGTTAAGCGGTTCATCTGCAATATTTACAGGCATACCTGTTTCATAAGAAATTAAATCATCAAGCCCCGTTAATAGAGCACCGCCGCCAGCTAAAACAATGCCTGTTTCCATAACGTCTGCCGCAAGCTCTGGTGGAGTTCTTTCAAGGGTCATTTTTATTGCATCGATAATTGAGGTAATAGGTTCGTCTATCGCTTTTTTAACATCAATAGAAGTTAAATCAACTGTTTTTGGAAGCCCTGTAATTAAATCTCTACCCCTAATTTCCATGCCGATAGTTCTATCAGGTTGATAAACTGAGGCTATTTTTATTTTTATTTCTTCTGCTGTACGTTCGCCAATGGCCAAAGAATATTCTTTTCTTATAAAGCTTATTATGTGCTCATCAAGCTCGTCGCCTGCAACACGAAGAGATTTACTTACAACAATTCCACCAAGCGAAATTATAGCAACTTCACTTGTGCCTCCACCAATATCAACAATCATACTTCCTGTTGGCTCCTCTACGGGAAGCCCTGCACCAATAGCGGCTGCCATAGGCTCTTCAACTAAAAAGGCACTACGCTCACGTGCACCTGCTGAAATAGTAGATTCTATAACTGCACGTTTTTCAACCTCTGTAACGCCAGAAGGCACACAAACAACAACCCTTGGCTTAGAGCTAAATATTGATTTTGGTGTTGCTTTTCTAATAAAATATTTTAGCATGGCTTTTGTAGACTCGAAATCGGCAATAACCCCGTCTTTCATTGGCCTTATTGCTCGTATATTGCCCGGTGTTCTACCAATCATTTGTTTAGCTTCGTCACCTACTGCCAAAATTTCATGAGTTTTTGTATTAACAGCAACAACTGATGGCTCGTTTACAATAACTCCTTTATTTCTCATGAAAACAAGTGTATTTGCTGTTCCTAAATCTATACCTAAATCTTTTGAAAACATAACTTCCTCCTGAATTAATCTTTAGTTGAATTATTACCATTTATTGGCGTTTGCAATCTATATTGAATTAAATTTAAAACAGACCAAAGCGTTAGCTTTTAGGTTAGTTTTTAACTTAATGAACCTCATTTTCGGTACATATATTAATAATACACCTTTTTTGACAAAATTACAATAAAAAAATTCGGCAAATTACCGAATTTTTCATTTTAATTTTTATCTTTCCCAAAAGTATGCAAGCCATTCAGGATTTAGCGGAGCGAAAGGAATTCGCCAGATACCATTTTCATCTTGCATCAAAAAGAATTGTATTCCTTCTGGAGCTTCAAGCTCATCTTCAGGTATTCCGGCTTCTAATGCATCCTGATAATCAAGCTCATCTATTACGCTAACAAATGTAATTATTGCTGTTCCATTACCAAAATCAAATGCTGCACCCGTTTCTTCTATAAATCCAAACATTAAATCTGCCATACCTTGCCTAGAAGCACGGCTATACATAAGTGCTTCATACTGGCTTTCAAGCCCAAATCTTTCGCGACTCATATGAGCTGGAATAGTATCAGGGTGGAATAAAAGCCACTCAACTTCCCATTCGCTATCAATCCCTGCTTGAATATATATTTTAGCAGTTGTGAATGGATCTCTATCAGCTAAAACGCTTATATCTAAGTTTGCTTTAAGGTCTTCATAAAGCTCTATCTCATAGTCATGTAGAAAAAACTCTATTCCAAAGTTATCGAGATCTAGATCAATAGGTTCATCCCATGGTGGAATGATGTTGCCATCTTCATCAAGCTCTATATTCCATTCAGAATCTGGAACAATTGGCATTTGTGTTATATCTGGAGGACGCATTGTGGCAGGTGCATTTGCTGGGTTAGTTCCAACAATAGACGAGTTGTTTTCTGTAGGTTGCTCAGTAGTTTCAACATTTTCAGTTGAATTGCATGCAACAAGTAAAATCGCAAGTGAACTAATAGCAATAAATTTTATATATTTTTTCATGAAATAAAGCACTCCTTCTTAAAATTTTACATTTTTCACTCTCTAAGAATATCATTAATTATTAACATAGTCAAATGAAATTATTATTAATATTGTTAAAAATTTATGAACAACACTTGTTTAAAGTATTAGCTTAATATATAATTATTATAAGTAAAAATTTAGGAGTAGATTTTATGGAGAATTTAAAGTTTGGCACAGGCGGGCTTAGGGGCATTATGGGTGATGGCGAAAACCAGCTAAATGCAGGTATTATAAGAAAAACTACATGTGGGCTTGTGGAGTATATACTTAATAAAGATTTTATGGGTAAGGACCCTAAAGAAATGGGTATTGTAATTGCCTATGATTCGAGAAATAATTCTTATGCTTTTTCGAAAGAAGCTGCTTTAATTTTAGTTGCAAATGGTATTAAAACCTATATTTTTGAAGGTATGCGTTCAACACCTGAACTTAGTTTCGCAGTTAGAAGTTTAGGCTGTGCGGCAGGCATTGTTATAACTGCAAGTCATAACCCTAAAGAATACAATGGTTTTAAGGTTTATTCAGAAACAGGGGCACAGCTTTTGCCAGATGAAGACAAGAAAATTAGTGAATATAGCAAAGATTTTTCTGATTTTTCTGAGCTAGATGTTAGTCTTTTAAATGTTTTGCCAAAAGAGCAGGACGAAAAATATGTTAATGCTGTTTTAGAAACCATGATAAATGGGAACGTTGCTAAAGATATAGCTATTACGTACACACCGCTTTTTGGAACAGGCTTTTGGCCTATTCGCGAAATTCTTTATAGGGCAGGATTTGAAAATCTTAATATAGTTTTAGAGCAAGCTGAAGAAAATGGCGACTTTCCTGGAATATCTGCACCAAACCCAGAAAATTTAGATGTTTTTGAAATGGCTATAGTAAAGGCAAAGCAAGTAGGCTCTGATATAATTTTAGCGACCGACCCTGATGCAGATAGGCTAGGCGTTATGATTCTTGGCAAAGATGGCGAATATACTGCCTTGAGTGGCAATATGCTGGCAGTTTTGATGCTTGATTATATTATTACTCATAAAAAAATGCCTGAAAATGCAATGGTTGTAGCTACAAATGTTTCAACTCCAATGGTTAAAAAAATAGCTGTCGAAAATAACATTAGTTGCGAGTTTGTTAAGCCAGGCTTTAAGTATGTTGCAGAAAAAATAGATGCTTTAGGAAATAACTTTATATTTGGATTTGAAGAAAATGGTGGTTTTTTACACGCAACACATACAAGAGATAAAGATGCAATAAGTACGGCTTTATTAGTTTGTGAAATGGCATCATATTACAAAGAAAAAAGCTTGACTTTGCTTGAAAAGTTAGAATTATTGTATCAAAAGTATGGTTATTTTTTAGAAAAAAATAAAAGTATAAATTTGAAACAAATTTGCGACTTTTCTAGGGTACCTTTGTGTTATAATATAGACAGTGGGTTTGCAATTGTAAGAAAATCGGGCACAGAGCCTAAGCTAAAACTCTATTTTGGGGCAAATGGAGATGTGAAGGAAGAGGCAGAAAACAGATTAAATTCAATAATTGATAAGGTTATGGTAGACATAGAGGAGCTAAAGAAATCATGAAAAAAATAAAAGTTATGAGCATATTTGGAATAAGGCCAGAGGCAAGCAAAATGGCACCGATTATCAAGGCTATGGAAAAAGACGAAAACATAGAGAGCATTGTTTGTGTTACAGCACAACACAGAGAAATGCTTGATATGGTTTTAAATATTTTTGACGTAAAACCTGATTATGATCTTGATATAATGAAAGCAGGGCAAACGCTTGCAGATATTACAGTTAGGTGTATTCGTGGGCTTGAAGAAGTTATGCTTAAAGAAAAACCTGATTTGGTGCTAGTTCATGGAGATCCTACAACGGCACTTGCCGCAAGCCTTTCAGCATTTTATAATAAAATTAAGGTTGGGCATGTTGAGGCAGGGCTTAGGTCTTATGACAAATACCAGCCTTATCCGGAAGAGGTAAACAGAAAGCTTATAGGAAGCATTGCAGATTTGCACTTTGCACCAACAAAGCTATCAAAAGATAATTTATTAAAAGAAAACATAGACGAAAATAGTATTTTTGTTACAGGAAATACTGCTATAGATTGTATGAAAAACACGCTTAAAGAGAATTATAAATTTAAGCTAGATAACTTAAATGAAATTGACTTTGAAAATAAAAGAATTATAACGGTTACAGCACACAGAAGAGAAAATTTAGGAGAGCCTTTAAAAGATATTTGTAACGCAATTCTTGATATTGTGAATAAGTATGATGATGTTGAAGTGGTATATGCCGTTCACTTAAATCCTGCTGTTCGTAAAGTGGCATTTGAAATTCTCGGAAATAACGAAAAAATTCACCTAACAGAGCCACTTGATTTAGATGATATGCATAATTTAATGGCACGTTCATATATGGTTTTAACGGATTCGGGTGGGCTTCAAGAAGAGGTTGCACATCTAAATAAGCCCGTTTTAGTTTTAAGGAATGTTACAGAAAGGCCGGAAGGAATAGAAGCAGGCACGTTAAAGCTTGCAGGAAATAAACGAGAAGGTATTTATAAAAATGCAACTCTTATTTTAGATGATAAAGAAGAATATGAAAAAATGGCAAATGCAAAAAATCCTTTTGGTGATGGACATGCAGCGGAAAGAATAGTTGCGGCAATAAAATATCATTTTGGAATTTTAAGTGAAAAGCCTGAGGAGTTTTAAACCATGTTAATGACGGTGATAATAGGCGACACGCCTGAAATTTGTATGTTAGCTGATAAGCTTAAACAAAAAGTGTTTATCGAAGAGCAAGGCGTGCCAAAAGACGAAGTTTTTGAATGGGCTAAGCGAAAACGCAACCCATGTCGTTATCTTAGATGGTAACAACCCAGTTTCAACAGCCCGAATTATTAATGTGGGTGATGTTTGGCGAATAGGGCTTGTCGCTGTTGATAAGCTTATGCGGGGAAAACGTCTTGGTGAAAAAGTTATGCAAGTCGCAATCGATTATATTATTAACAAAGCAGGAAATGAGATAGTTCTGTCTGCACAACAAGAAGTTTGCAAATTCTATGAGAAGCTTGGGTTTAAGCGATATGGGGAGGCCATCGTGTTTGAATCAGGATTTGTGCTTGTTCCAATGAAGTATAACATTTGACTTATAATAAATTTTAATGTATTATAGATAGGGGAATAAATATGAAAAACCTAACAAAAGAAGAAAAAGCAAAAATTAGAAAGGCATCAACTTTGATGTTTAGCGTTAGTATTAACATGATTGTTTGCATAGGACTTTCTGTTTTTATTGGGGTTCTTTTGGATAGATGGATTAATACTTCTCCATTATTCGTAATTTTATTTATAATTATAGGCATAGCTGCAGCATTTAAAAATATGTACCGCATGTGCATGAATGTAATTAAGGAGTGATGTTATTGAAAATTGACGGTACTTCAAAAGTTTTAATAAAAAACACCATAATTTTGTTTTTTGCTGGAATTGTATTAGGTACTATAGTGCTTTTTATAGTAAATATGAGTTATATACTTGGATATATTTTAGGGCTCACTGTTGGTAGTTTAGCCTCGGTTTTAAGAATTTTAATTCTTGATTTCTCTGCAAGAAAAGTAATTGATATGGACAAAAAAGTAGCTGTTTCATTTTTTAGAAAGGCTTACATGTTTAGGCTTTTAGTTGGGTTTGGGTTTTTAGCTTTAATTTTCTATCTTCACCCAACTGTTAATTTATATGCTGGCATTTTGGGGCTTTTAAATATGTCGCTTGCAGTATATATGTACAAAATTTTAAACAGGAAGGGGGAGAACAAGCTTAATGGTTAATTTTGATATTAGAACGTATCGTGTTTTTGAGGTTTTTGGCATAGAAATATGGTTTACAGAAACCATTAGAAACACATGGATTATTATGGGTGTATTGATATTGTTTGCAATTTTTGCAAGAATTAAATTTTTTAAAAACGTTAGTGATGTTCCGAGTGGGTTTCAAAACGGTATAGAGGCACTTGTTGAAATGTTTGACAATTTTGTTGTAGGAATAACAGGCAAACGGTATCATTACTTAGGAAAATGGTTTTTTGGCGTTATTGTGTTTATTGGTATTTCAAATATAAGCGGCATGTTTTTACTTAGGCCGCCAACAGCTGATATATCAACAACTTTGGCTCTAGCCATTGCCACATTTTTTCTAATTCATGGCTTAGGTGTAAAATCGGCTCCTCTTAAATATCTTAAAAGTTTTTTAGAGCCTTTTTTCTTGTTTTTGCCAATAAATCTTGTTTCGGCAATTGCAACGCCCATATCTTTGGCATTTAGGCTTTTTGGAAATGTAATTGCAGGTGTTGTTATAACAGGGCTTGTGTATAATTTAATGCCATATATTGCAACTCTTGCTTGGCCAGGGTTTTTGCACGTGTATTTCGACCTCTTTGCAGGGCTTTTACACGCATATATATTCACAGTTTTAAGCTTATCGTTTATTATGGATAAAATTCCGCAAGAAAATTAGGAGGATAAAATTATGGAAGAATTAAATGTTCAAATGATACAATCTGGTGCAATTATTTTAGCAGCTCAGGCAATAGCGGCGGGTATTGCAGTATTAGCGGCGGCTGGCCCTGGTATTGGTCAAGGTTATGCGGCAGGTAAAGCGGCTGAAGCTGCGGCTAGGCAGCCAGAGGCTAGGGGAGATATTTTATCAACTCTTCTTATAGGTGGTGCTTTAGCCGAAACATCTGGTATTTATGGCCTTGTTGTTTCGTTCTTACTTATGTTTGTTAGCCCATTCTTTAATACTTTTGTAAACTGGGTGACAACATTTATGTAATTTATGTAAAAACAAGAAAATGGGGTGGTAAATTTGGATAGAATGATGGGTTTTGATATGCAACTTGTTATTCAAAGTGCTATAATACTTGTAAATGTTATTGTTTTAGTTATTATTTTGGCTAAGGTTTTGTATAAGCCGGTTTCATCTTATTTATACGCTAGAAAAGAAAGAATTGCGAAACAACTGGCCGATGCAGAAAATGCTTTAAACGAAGCACAAAAAAGCCAAGAATGGTATGAAGAGAAGCTAAAAGGCGTTGATTATGAGCGTTCGGAGCTTTTAGAAATATCTAAAACAAAAGCACTTAGAGAAGAGCAAAAAATTATAGAAGAGGCGAAAGTTGAAGCTGAGCGTATAAAACAAAAGGCTCTTTTAGATATTCAAGTAGAAAAAGAGCGTTATATGGCAGAAATGAAAAGGCAAATTGTTGAAATTTCTTCTCTTATCGCAAATAGATATATTGACGAAAAAATTGACGAAAAAACACAAAATAGACTCTTAGATGAGGCTATTAAGGATTTGGGGGATGCTACATGGCTGAAACAGTAGGTAGTGTTACCCATGCTAAGGTTATTACTGCAACAATTATTAGTTTAGACAAGCAAAATGAAATTAAAGAGCAGCTCGAAAAAGTCTTAAATAAAAGTGTCATTTTAGAGGTTCTTGAAGATAAGAGTCTTATAGGCGGGCTTAAAATAATAGTTGATGGGCTTGTAATTGACAAAACTATTAAAAATGATTTAGAAGAGCTTAAGAAATATCTTTACTCTGTAGAGGGGGATATGAATGGAATTTAAAACAGAAAAAATAAGTGAACAAATAAGAAAGAGTATAAGCGATTTTTCACCCAAGGCTCATGTTTTTGAGGTTGGAACGGTTATAGCCTTAGGTGATGGGATTGTTCGTGTATCAGGGCTTGAAAATGCCATGAGCGGAGAGCTTTTAGAGTTTGAAACGGGAGCTCTTGGTATGGTTTTAAATTTAGAAGAAGATAATATTGGCGTTGTTCTTTTAGGTCATGAAGATGGCATTAAAGAAGGTGGAATTGTTAAACTTACAGGCAAAATGGTTGAAGTTCCTACTGGTGATGCTCTTATTGGGCGTGTTGTAAATGCTTTAGGTGAGCCTGTTGATAATCGTGGCCCCATTCGCACAAACACAAGAAGACCGATAGAGCGAGAAGCCTCGGGTGTTATCACCAGAAAAGAAGTTAGCGTTCCATTACAAACAGGTATTAAGGCGATTGACTCGATGGTTCCTATTGGCCGCGGTCAACGCGAACTTATAATTGGTGATAGGCAAACAGGAAAAACTGCCATTTGCATAGATACGATTATAAACCAAAAAGGCAAAGATGTTTTATGCGTTTATGTTGCTATTGGGCAAAAAGCTTCCACTGTAGCACATATTGTTAAAACTTTAACCGACTTTGACGCAATGAAATACTCTTGTGTTGTTGTTGCAACTGCAAGTGATACAGCACCTTTACAATACATGGCACCTTATTCTGGCTGTGCTATTGCCGAAGAATGGCTAGAGCAAGGCAAAGATGTTTTGATTGTTTATGATGATTTATCAAAACACGCCGTTGCGTACAGAGCAATGAGTTTATTGCTTAAAAGACCGCCTGGGCGTGAAGCGTATCCGGGTGATGTTTTTTACTTGCATTCTAGGCTTTTAGAGCGTGCTGTTAGGCTTGACGATGCCTATGGCGGAGGTTCGATAACGGCTCTACCTATAATCGAAACACAGGCTGGTGATATTTCATATATTCCAACAAATGTTATTTCTATAACCGATGGTCAAATTTACTTAGAGGCAGAGCTTTTTAATTCAGGTATCAGACCGGCGATAAACGCAGGGCTTTCTGTAAGTCGTGTTGGCGGTACTGCACAAAATAAATTTATGAAAAAAATCTCTGGCCCTATCAGGCTAGAGCTTGCACAATATAGAGAGCTTGCAAGTTTTGCACAGTTTGGTTCGGATTTAGATAAGGACACGCTAGACCGCTTAGAACAAGGCAAACGTATTACAGAAATTTTAAAGCAACCGCAATACAAGCCCCTTAGTGCTCCGCACCAAGGCATCATTCTTTATGCGGTTACAAATAAATATTTGAAAGATATTCCTGTTGATAAAGTTTTGCAGTATGAGGCACAGTTATTTGATTTTATTGATTTAGAGCATAGCTATATCTTAGAAGACTTGCGTTTAAGAAAAGAATTAACAGAAGAAATAGAGCAAAAACTTATAGAAATTCTTAAAGAGTTTGGCAAGAATTTTATAATTTAGGGTGATTGTATGTCTAATATGAGAGATATAAAGCGTAAAATAAAATCTGTTAAAAATACACAACAGATTACAAAGGCGATGAATCTAGTTTCTACCTCTAAGCTTCAGCGAATGAGGGCGAGGCTTAGAGAAACACGCCCATATTACGTTGAAATGCAAAACACTTTAAAAAATATTATTGCTTGTTCTAATAAAAACGATTTGCCTTTTTTGAAACAAAGGAAATCAGGCAAAACGCTTGTTATTGCTATAACGGGCGATAAAGGGCTTTGTGGTGGATATAATTCAAATGTTATTAAAGAAGCAATGAGCATTATCAATAGCCGCAGTAATGTTGAAGTTTTAGCTTTTGGCGATAAGGGTTTAGAATACTTTAAATCAAAGGGGATAACTCCTAGAAGATATGTAACAGGTGTTTCTGACAAACCTTCTTATGAAGATGTTTTAGAAATTTCTAATTATGCCTTGTATGAGTATGCACGTGGTGAAGCGAGTGAAGTTTTGCTTTGCTATACAGTATTTAATTCGCCCATATCTCAAGAAGTTAAAACTGTTAAGATTTTGCCTATAGAGGGCGATGTTGACGATATACAACGCTCTACTAAAGATAATAAAAGTAATATGCAATTTGAACCAAGTGCCGAAGCTGTATTTAAGTATATCGTACCTAAATATGTAAATGCACTTATTTATGGGGCTCTTATAGAGGCAGCAACTTGCGAGCTTTCTGCAAGAAGCACAAGCATGGACAATGCAACCAAAAATGCCGAAGAAAGAATTAATGATATGACAGTTCTTTACAATAGAATTAGGCAAGGCACTATTACGCAAGAAATTACGGAGATTGTTGCTGGGGCTAATGCGATTTAAGGAGGCGGCTTGATGAAAAAAGTTGTAATTGTAATTTTTATTTTATTCGGTGCATTGATGGGTGCATTTTTCGGGCATCTTACAGGACTTCATGCAGACTTCAACTTAGTTTTAACCACAATTATTGGAGCTTTACTTGGTGCATTAATAAATTTTGGAACGGTATATTGGCTAGGCGTTGGGCTTAGTAAAAACAATGCAAGGTTTTATAGAGGAGCAAATTTTGATAATATTTATACACCTCCATCGTCAAGCTCCAAAGAATCTGAAAATAGAAGTGATTAACATTATAAGATTAGTGCAGTTTTTGATTTACTATAGGAGAGTGTTCAAATGGAGCTAAAGTATAATGATTTTCTAATAAGTGATGATAAATCGTTAATTCAAGTTGACCGTGTATACGAGCTTCTGAGAACAACATACTGGGCTGAGAAATGGATAACAAGAGATATAGTCGCTTCATCTATCGAAAATTCGTTTTGCTTCGGAATATATATTGATACTGTTTTAATCGGATTTGCCAGATGCGTAACTGATTATTCTACACTATACTATTTAGCTGATGTAGTTATTGATATAAATTTTAGAGGACAAGGTTTAGGAAAAGTTTTAACGAAATTTATTACAGAACACGAGATATTTGCACCCTTATTAGGTGTATTAGAAACAAAAGATTCTCACGGATTATACGAACAGTATGGATTTAAAACAAGCAAGGGATTTGCTATGAGAAAAGACCCTTGGTAATACAATTGTATAATAAATTAATGATTTTGCTAAATCTTAGGAGGTGTTATTTTGCAAGAGCAAAACACAGGAAAAATAGTTCAAATAATTGGTGCGGTTTTAGATATTAGGTTTGAGGGTAGCAAAATCCCTGAAATTACCTACGCTGTTGAAATAAAAGACGGTGATAGAATTGTTGTTGCAGAAGTTATGCAACACTTAGGGGGTGACTCGGTTAGATGCATTGCCATGAGTTCAACCGATGGGCTTAAGCGTGGCATGGAAGCAATTAATACAGGTGCACCTATAAGCGTTCCTGTTGGTGACAAAACTTTGGGTAGAATTTTTAATGTTCTTGGCAATCCTATAGATAATTTAGAACAAGTTGAAGGCGAAAAATGGAGCATACACAGAAAAGCTCCAGAGTTTTCTTCGCAAACTACAGAAACCGAAATTTTAGAAACAGGTATCAAAGCGATAGACCTATTATGCCCATATTCTAAAGGCGGAAAAATCGGGCTTTTTGGCGGTGCAGGCGTTGGTAAAACTGTTTTAATTATGGAGCTTATTACAAACATCGCAACCGAGCATGGTGGATATTCGGTTTTTGCGGGCGTTGGTGAGCGTACTCGCGAGGGTAATGATTTATATCACGATATGAAAAACTCGGGCGTTATTGACAAAACTGCTCTTGTTTTTGGACAGATGAATGAGCCTCCAGGGGCACGTATGCGTGTTGCACTTTCTGGGCTTACTATGGCAGAATATTTTAGAGATGTTGCAAAGCAAGATGTTCTTTTATTTATTGATAATATATTTAGATTTGTGCAAGCTGGTAGTGAAGTTTCGGCACTTCTTGGGCGTATGCCTAGTGCAGTTGGATATCAGCCGACTTTGGCTAACGAGCTTGGTGTATTGCAAGAGCGAATTACTTCGACAGATAAAGGCTCAATTACATCTATCCAAGCGGTTTATGTTCCAGCAGACGATTTAACAGACCCAGCTCCTGCAACAACATTCTCGCATTTAGATGCTTCTACAACTCTTTCAAGAAGCATTGTAGAACTAGGAATTTACCCAGCGATTGACCCGCTTGAATCTAACTCACGTATACTAGACCCTAGAATTGTTGGCAATGAGCATTATGGCATTGCAAGGGCCGTTCAGGCAATTTTACAAAAATATAAAGAGCTTCAAGATATTATTGCAATTTTGGGTATGGATGAACTTTCGGAAGAAGATAAGCTTACCGTTTCTCGAGCTAGAAAAGTTCAAAGATTTTTATCGCAACCATTTAATGTTGCGGAAAAGTTTACGGGTATCGCTGGTAAGTATGTTCCTGTTTCTGAAACAATTAGAGGTTTTAAAGAAATTCTTGATGGCAAGCATGACGAAGTTCCAGAAGGCTTATTTTTCAATGCTGGCAGTATAGATGATGTTGTAAAAAGATATGGTGAGCGTAATGAAACAGTTTAAACTTAGCGTTATAACGCCTGATGGAGAAATTTTAAACACAAGTGCTGAAAGAATAATTTTTAGAACAACTCAGGGTGACATGGCCGTCATGAGCGGCCATGCACCTTTTACTTGCGTGCTAGTTCCATGCAAAATTAAAATTAAAGCTGGAGAACACATTATTTTCGTTGAGATTGAGAGTGGATTTGCAGAAATCTCACAAGAAAAAGTTATGGTTATGACGGATAATGCTTTTATTGTTAAAGAGGAGTAGGTAATTATGCCGTTCTTAATTTTATTATCTATTATTGTTTTTTGGATTATTCTTTATTTTGTAATAAAAGTTGCAGTTAAGAATGCAATTATTGAAGCAAGAGAAGAATCAACTAATAAAGAGGGTTACACCATAGCAAAGACTACATGCCCTGATTGTGGCGAAGAGCATGATATAGACTTTGCTAAATGCCCAAATTGTAAAAAACGCTTAATATAAGGAGGACATTAAAATGAAATTAGCAGAAAATGTTGCAATGTTATCTGTACCAGTTAATTTCAACCCAGAATTTGTATTAAATATAGTGCTTTTGTGGGATAATGATAATCTTGTGTTGATAGATGCTGGATATGCAGGGCAAGAAGATGCAATTGCCGAAGCCATAAAAAACACAGGGCACGATATTAAA
Source organism: Defluviitaleaceae bacterium (assembly GCA_009780765.1). GTDB lineage: Bacteria > Bacillota > Clostridia > Lachnospirales > UBA5962 > WQZK01. The sequence continues at coordinate 305 of WQZK01000018.1, read as the reverse complement.
GATTTAACTCATATTATTGTAACGCATCAAGACCTTGACCATATTGGTTGTATTAATAGCTTACGTAAAGTTGCTCCAAACGTGAAAGTTTTGGCACATGTAGATGAAGCTCCTTATATTGACGGACGAAAAGTAGCCGTTAAAGTTGAAGAGGCTTTAAAAAGGCTTGAAACATCACCTCTAGAGGCTCAAAAAGAAATAAAAGAGTATGCAAAAAGATACGAAGAAGCAAGAACAAAAATTGACCAAGAGCTAGTGGATGGAGAGATATTGCCGATTTGTGGCGGAATTAAAGTTATTCATGT
>WQZK01000017.1 GCA_009780765.1 Defluviitaleaceae bacterium | reverse complement strand
GAGTACCATATAACTATTAAACTTACAACATGTTTTTCCATATACTAAAGTGTGAATGTTCTTAGGAGAGATTATGATGAGTAAGATAAATATAGCGGTTTTGTTTGGAGGCGTATCTACGGATGAAAAACTAAATTGGCACTGTAGATAAAAACAGCCAGCCCATTATTTAAAAGATTTGAATACCAAACAAAAACAAGGTGCGACTTAACAGTTGCATCTTGTTTTTATTGTGATATTTACAAAATATATATTGGTCTTTAAGTGTTTACAAGTCTTTTTTTGTATTCAATAGCAAAATTTGGAATGAAAGATGATTGTATTATTTAACCAACATAATAGTAAAAGTCTATCTACATAAAAATTCATTCTATATAACTAAACTTTTTTATTCGATCAATAGATATATTAGAGGAATTCCAATACGGTATATCTATATAAATTTAATATTTGGCGTTTGTGTAACATCTTCATTATATGTTGGTTCTGTAATTTTAATTTCAATCGGTATAGGGAACAACTCACCAACAGCATATGTAACACCTGTAGGAAGATACGATAACCTTTTTAACTGATTGCTATCTATATAAGGAATTGTCTTTGATAAATATTCCAAATCAATATTATTTTTTACCCTATGTAAAAAATAATTATTGCATTGACTTAAAACTGTACTTGACAATTCGCTTGGTCGTTGGCTAGATAAGTATAAAAAGCAACCAAATTTACGTCCCTCTCTTGCTATTTTTCTGAAAATTTCAATCTCATAAAATTGTGAATGTTCTTTGTTTCTTGATATATACCTATGTGCTTCTTCAAACAAAAAGACATTAACATTACGTTCTTGTAGTTTTTTAGATCTATTTGCATTGAAAAGTTTTTTACATAAATATGAGCTGAAAAATAGCAACAAATCATCATCTAATTCTGAAACATCATATACAGTTACATATTTATTATCTGTATTTGGTGGGGAATTATCTTCTAAACAATTAAATAGGCTGGAATACCTTGATTGCACTTCCTTTATTCTTATTTCAAGTGTTTTAGAGTAATTCCGAGCATTGCTATTTCCCTTAATTTCCTCAAGATTGTAAACATAGTCTAAAGATTTTAATAAACTGTTAAAGCTCTCAACTTGGTAATTTGAAGTTTCAATTTGGGCTTGCAGGAAAGAAAAATCTTGACTATTTAATTTTTCTTCAAGTGCAGATATAAATTTAGCTTCATCTGTGGGCGAGAGGTTTCCAAATTGAGAATTATATTTAGTTGTATCAATATCGGTGTCAACTAAAAAGCCAACTATTTTAGTTCTTTTAGTTACGGGGCTATCTTGTACATTTCGATACATAGTTAGTGCTAAGTAGCACTTTAACCAAATTTCACATACTTTATTTTCGGATATAGCATTAGCAAGTTGTAATGCCATTCTTAAAATGGGTAGTTGAACTAAATCGCTAGGCTTAACTAGATTAACCCAGTCCTGGAGCTCTAAATTCTTTAACGGTATATTATAATCTTTCAAGACGTCAATGTGATTAATTTTATCATCTTTTGCTGTATATTCTTTATGTACATCAAAAATATGTAAGTTTAAATTTTGAGTGTTGTGTTTTAAAACCTCTTTAATAATTTGCCTTATCGTTGTTGATTTACCACTACCTGTATTCCCTAAAACAGCTGAATGAAAAGTTAGAAGTTTATTAATATCAAAATCAGCAGAAAACTTCCCATCGATTAAACCGAGATTAATTGCATTTTGACTATGGACATTAAAAATGACTTTAAATTCTTCATTACTGGTCAAAAATACGTCATCTTGTAGGAAAGGGTAAGATTTTAAGTTAAAGTTGATCTTATTACTTTCAATAATACCAATAGGAGAGCATACGACATTTGCTGTATGTTCAAATTTAGCATTTTCACCTTTAGCTAATAATTTTTCTTTATCTTCAAGTTTCTCAACTTTATAAATGAATTTTAAATTTTGCCTATTTGTAATCGTAACAAAATCTAAAATTCCTTTTGCTAGATAAAAATCACCATTTTTGTTAAATTCTAACTTGTCAAAATCTGAAATTTCAAAAGATAATTTATCATAACTAACGAAATTAACCTTACCAATACTATTCATACGGTTCACCATTTATATTTTGATTTTCACAAAAATTAATTACAATCTCAGAAAGATAATGAGCTTGTTTGCCATCTCCAATACTACCACCAATAATATGAAAATTACTAGACTGGTTACTTGTTTTAAACTTTTTCAATCTATCTTCTTCGACATTTCCAAAAACAATTAGAGTAAAATCTGAATTAGCTAAGTTTTGAGATATGATATTATTTATATGATCATCACCAAATCCGTAACCAATCATAACTAAGGTAGAAGATGGTTTCTGCAACTGTATTGATAATTCTCTAAAAAGCTCAGAATAAGGTGATTGCCTTGTTTCTTGGTGTTTTAGAGCTGTTGGATAAATAATAATATTTTCATTTTCGTCATTTTCATTATATTGCAACAACCTATTGTTTTTCTCTATCCAATTAATTGAACCGTGTAGCTTATACAAATTTGCTTCTTTAGTTGTAGGTTGCCACTTATCTTTATACCTCTCTCTGCTATCAACAAGCCTATAATTGAACTGGTTAATATTAAAATATTGATTTAAACCCGTGTCAAAGCCAGTAGTGTATTTAACCTTGCAATTTTCTAAAGAATACTCATTAAACAAGTCATAATTCGTAGTAAAAATATTTAACTTGTTAAAATCTTCTTTTCGTTTGTCGAAGATATACTGATAAAATCTAGTATAATAATCTTTTGTAGGGCTGTTGTTATACTTTTCATCATCAAACGTAGGTATAGTATCTATAAATTGTTTTCTTAAAGAATTGTAAATCTCTTGATATTTGTTTTTAATAGTAGTATCTTTTTCAAAGTCAATTCCTTTAGATAACCAAGTTAAAAATCCTTCAATGTCGCCGAAATTTTCTTTTTTAAATTGCTCTTCTTTGCACAGACCTTTATTTTGTAATTTTATGTATTCATCTATTTTTTCACCTATATTTTTATTTTCATCTGCTTTTAAAATATCTTTAATTGTTTCACCCATTAAGGGTACAGCAGGAGTAGAGCATCCTGATCCAATGAAAATATTTAATTTCCTATTTTGAAATTGATTAGATAAAAACAGCTTAATTTTTTCTTTTCGTTTATCGCAATTTTCTTCATTAACTAAAATATCAATGTTACCTTTATAGTGATATAATACATCATTATTTTGTGTATTTCCCATCTTAACATCTCCATTGTAATATTATTATATAGAAAGCAAATGAGCGAAAGATAAATAGCTGTAAACTATTTTAAATAACTAATCACTCTTTTTTCTACTCATTAGGTTAAATCATTCCATCTATTTATCTTTAATTTATTTACCCTTAACTTGGTCAATTTTGAAATTTTCAAATAACTTACTTGTAAATACTGTACTAACTAGAGAAATATTTTACTCAATTATTTCATTTAAATTCATTTAAAGAAAGATTGCCAAAAAAATAGTCAAAAAAAAAATTTTTTCTATACAGCTTTAAGTTATGTCGACATAACTTTTCTTCATTAAGAATATTATATCATAAATTAGCAATTTTTTCAATGTGTAACTAATAAAATTTTAACTGTATATATTTTAACTTTTAAGTACTTCAAACATTCCATGCTTTGAAAAACAGAGCCAAATCGTACCATTCTAACTAATTTTGAATACCAAACAAAAACAAGGTGTAGCTTGAAAATAGCTACATTTTTTTGTTGTACACAATAAACAGTTTTTGTATGTAGTTTAAAATTCATGATCCTAAAGAAGTAAAACAGGAGGTCAACATTATCAAGGCACTTTCGCGACATAAAGGTGAAGCATTTTATTTCACGATTGCCTTGACAATGCCGACCTCTCTGTTTTGTGGTGTTGTTAAGCGAAGTAAGCTAAAGCTTGCTTCGCTCGCTTCTAACAAAGAGCGAAACCAAAACCACAAGGAGGAAACAACATGAGAAATTACATTTATTTTGTACCAGTACCACAAACAGCAGAGGAATTAAAAAGGGTTTATAAAAAACTTGCAGTAAAGCACCACCCCGATAATGGTGGTGATACGGAGAAAATGAAAGTTGTTAATTCAGAGTATTTTGAGTTATTTGAAAAACTAAAGAAGATCCACACAAACGCCGAGGGTGAGCAGTACACAAAGGAAACTAACGAAACACCCGAAGAATTTATTAACATCATTAATGAGTTGATAAGGTTTGATAAGATCCTAATTGAGATTATCGGTTCGTTTATATGGGTAAGTGGTGAAACAAAGCCGTATAAAGAGCAATTGAAAGCTTTAGGCTTCAAATGGTCATCTAATAAATTAAGCTGGTACTTAGCACCAAAGGACTACAAAAAGCGAAACCACAAAAATTACAGCATGGACGATATAAGGGGCATGTATGGAAGTAAAGAAGTAGAAAATAAGCCGTACAAGAAATTGGCAAATGAATAATAGTTAAAAAATTATCCTCTAGCTTATAGCTAGGGGATAATTTCTTTTAAAAAGCAAGATCATATTGAATTAAAATGATACCATAACACTAAAATTTGGGGTTATGCCGAGAAAATCCGTGTTTTAGGCAGAATAATATCGGCAACGCTATAAACTTGTGGCGTTGCTAATACTTTCAAGATATTTTCTAGGATCCTAAAATGACGGAGGAATTGGAATAAATATTTACCGATTTTTACTTAACATTTATTAATTAGGATCAATCATATACTATTAAAAGGTATCTTTTTAACCTTATTTTATTGTCTTTCAAGTATATACAAACCCGTTCTAATCACAACCACACCTCAATATAATTATATAAAACCCCAATAAGCCCCGAAAATACGCCACTTCCAAACGTGTAATAGTGGGGTCTCGGCTAAAAATCACACCCGAGACCCCACTATTACTACGTTAGTATTAGATTGGGGCGTGGCGTGGGTGTTGGGGAGAGATTAGATTGAGGTGTTGTTATGGTAGTTATGAATAGAGATTTAGATATTTTAGATTTGGTTTATCGGTTTAGGTTTTGTTTGGGGAGGCATGTGGGGGCTTTGGTGGAGTTTACAGGTACTCGTGCATGTGATCGCAGATTAAAAGCCTTAGTTGATGGTGGTTATTTAACGAGAAAGAAATATTTGTATGGTGTGCCGTATCTTTATACAGTTTCACATAAAGGGAGGATCTTAATCGGAGCAAACAAGCGAGAAAATAAGATCCGTTTAGAGCAGATCCATCATGATGTGCTGGTTTTAGATACTTTAATATATTTTAAAGAGAAATACCGTTTTAGTTTGGACAATATTGAAAGCGAGCGAGAATTACATATAAAAGATGGCTTTGGCACAAGAAAACATCACCCTGACTTTGTTTTTAATGTTAAAGGTAAAAGTTACGCTGTAGAAATAGAACTTAATCAAAAATCAAAAGAACGATTAGAGAGTAATATCAGAAATAATTATCTACGTTTTGATAATCAAATATGGGTAACAGGTAATAACAAGGTGTTTGTAATGATCGAGAAATTCCAAAACGAATATCATAATATAGAAATAATTCGTTTGGAGGAATTAAAATGTCAGGAATCGAAATTATCGGAGTAATTTCAATCTTAATTATAGGTGGTGTTTTTTATATGTTGTTTAATTGGCTTAGTAAAAATAGTAAACGTAGGAGCATATTTAATTTTAAGCGAGATCATGAAGAAGCTACTTATAAAGAGCCATACAAAAGCGAAATAAACAGCAAAGAGTTTATTTTTATTGGTCATTCAGTGAGTAAAAAACGTGTTCTTATGGAAAATGATGCAAAACATGTTTTTATTTGTGGCACGACAGGCAGTGGGAAAACGGTTGCCTTATCTAATTTCATTAAATCGGGTGCAGATTATAATTATCCTATGCTAATAATTGATGGTAAGGGTGATACTAATGTTGGCTCGCTACTTGATATTACTAAAAAACTTTGTCCAGAGCGTAAGTTATACGTTATTAACCTTAATGATCCTAGCAGTAGCGACAAATACAACCCTTTTAAGAATACAAATACGGACGTTATAAAGGATATGCTTATTAATATGACAACATGGAGCGAAGATCATTATAAATACAATGCCGAGCGTTATATACAACGCTTACTAAAACTAATGGCATTAAATGAGATAGATATTTCTTTAGCAAGCATAGTACGCTACTTATTAATTGATAATTTCAACGAATTAAGTAAGGATCTAAGTGTTAAAGAACTAATTACTAAGGAAGAAAGACTTGAAGATAGCGAACTAGCTAAAATTAGTGGCAAAATTGCCGAGGGTGCAGCAGCTAGATTTGCTGTAATTAAAGAAAGTAGCTTAGGACAAATTTTTGATAGCTCGGGGATTGATATTTACACAGCTTTAGAAGAAAATGCAATTATTTTGTTTATTTTAAATCCTTTACTATATCCCGAAATGTCGCCACTAATCGGAAATTTAATTATTATTGATAGTAAAAAAGCAGTAAGTAATTTTTATAGGAATAAGAAAAACCGTATTTTTTATATTTTAGACGAAATAAATGTTTATGCTTCTAACTCCTTGCTTGATTTAGTCAATAAATCACGCTCGGCGAACATAACTTGTATATTAGCCACGCAAAGTTTATCTGATTTAGATAGCGTAAACGAGCAATTTAAAGAACAGGTCATAGAGAATTGTAATAATTATATTGCTTTAAGGCAAAATAGTGCAATAAATGCCGACGCTTGGGCTAACATTTTTGGCACAAAGGTAAGTATGCAACCAACATATCAGATAAAAGATGGAGTAAGTACCGATTTAGGATCATTAAGAAAAACGAGAGAGTTTATTTATCACCCTGATGATATTAAAACGCTTAGATTAGGTAAAGCAATTTTTCTTTCAAGAGATACAGCAGAACATACAAAAGTTAATGTTATTAAACCATTCTAGGAGGGCTTAAAATGATTGACGAGCGTGTTCGCCGTATTCTTATTTATTTTCTTTGGCTGATGTTTTATATTTTTCTTTTTGGCTATGTAACCTTTTTCTTGATCATTCCATTTTATATAATAGCGTTTATTATTTCATTCTCACCATTAACCGAGAAAGTATGGCGTTTTATATCAGGCGTTAGACCACTACGACTAAGCCAAGAAAAAGAAAGGTTATTGCCGATTTTTACCGAAGTTTATGAAAAAGCTTTAAGACAAGATGAGTATTTACCCGAAAATATTAACCTTTATATTCAAGAAAGCATGGACATTAACGCTTTTGCCTTTGGACGCACTACTTTAGTGCTTACTAAAGGGAGTATTGTTTTATTAAGTGATGATAACTTAAAAGGTTTAATTGCACATGAACTGGGGCATTTTGCGAACCGTGATACAATGTTTGCTCTATTTACCAGTGTTACAAATTTACCACTATCAATTATATTAAGACTGCTTAACGTAGCTAGAACCAAAATGGAGGAAACAAGTAAAACCTCTTTTTTTGTTAAATTAGTTAAAAGTTTTTTAGATCTAATTTATTTCCAATTCAAATATCTTGAGCTTATTGGTGATTTAATCATTATGCACGATAGACGAAAAGGTGAATATGTAGCCGACATCTACGCCTTTTGGCTTGGCTATGGTGCAGAGCTTGCCGAAGCATTAATCGAGATCTATCAAATATCTACGGAGAAAAGGCAGTCAGTTAAAGAGATGGTGCGAGCTACTCACCCTGCTATTACTAAACGTATTGAGAGGCTAGAAAATAGGTTGGATCGTTAGTAATCATTATTACATATAAAAAAGCTTAGTGAAGAAATATATTTCACTAAGCTTTTTTATATTCAATTATATCTTCAAAAGTACAATTCAAATAATCGCACCACCTATCTATAACTATAAGATCAACTTTTTGTATGTTACCTGTTGCGTACCTTTTTAATGTTCCATATTCAGTTTTTGTATCACGCATAAATTTATTTTGACTAATTTTAGATTTATCCAATAAATCAAGTAACTTGAATATATAAACACATTTACTATATTCCACTTTATATATTGTTTTATTATTTGGCATATAACATCACTCACTCTATACAATGATTCTATCAGTCATATTTTTTCTTGCATATCGTCTGTACAAACGATAGAAAACTCTTGACTACCGTCTAAATAGACGGTATGATGTTGCTGGGTGATCTATATAAAATATTGTGAAAAGGCTAAAAAGGCTTATATTGACGCACAAGTAGAGTTATTTGCATATGAACTATTCTTAACAGATAAGTATCTAAAAAAAGAAACGAAAGATCTAAAAATACTCTTAAATTCTTTTTTAAATAAAGGCTGGATTTTATCAAATAACGAACAAAAACTACTTCTGCAAGAAGCTATAAAATTAGCTAATGAAAAATATTTCAAAAACAAGGTGTAAGTTATAAAATTACATCTTGTTTTTATATCCTTTATTTTACAATACCATTAACTCAAATTTTTAAAATATTATTTCTCTTAATTTTGTCAACTGTTTACGTTTGGCACAGTATTTTTCATAAAGCGTATGCTATAATAATGGTGTTGAGGGGAATATTAAAACATGGATAATAATCATATTAACAAAGAATTTTTGGTTGAAAAGATAGAAAAGCATAATGCTCAAAATAAGAAAGAAAATCAAGAAGCAAAACGTAATTTATTTATACTGGCAGTTAGTGCAATACTTTTGGCTAATATATACCTAAATAGGGATTTTTTTAATGACAATTATCATGAAGTGCTTACTGGATCACTACTCGTTTCTCACGGTATAGTAAATCTTGTAGCTTTTATTGCGTTAGCAAAAAATATTATGAGAAAAATCGGCTTATTTTTTAGAAATGATGAACTTGAAAGCTTAATCAGAAGTATGGCAAACACCAATAAAGAAGAGAAAGGTATGAGCAAATAATGGATATTGATATAAAAGACACTATTACATTAAGAGATAAAAATAAATATATGGTGATCAGCAAAATTGACTACCACAACAATACATATTACTATTTAATTAATGAAGTAAATAGTGAAAATATAAAATTTTGCTTAGAAAAGAATGAAAGAAAAACACTAATTGAAATAGATGATACTAATTTAATTCAAACTTTATTACCAATATTTGCAGGATCAATTAATTCAGAACATTTGAAAGCCAATCATTAGGGTAGTCAATTTCTAGCGTATAAATCAACTCCTCACCATCATATCCAAAAGCAGTAATAGTTATTAGGTATACACCTGTTTCAAAGAAGTTGGCATTAAATGTCCAATTTTTTGAGTTGTTTGATTGCATTTCCCATATGCCTTGCGAAACCCTATTTCTCGAGCTTCCTAACACTACCCTTTCAACTTCAATTGATGTATTAGCATATATAACAGCATTTTTGTCTGTAGTTGCTAGAGGGATTGTTCTATAATGTGCATTTAAAGTAAACGGAATAATAATATTCTGCTCTTCTGTTGAGGGAACGAAGAAAGGCTGTATAGATAATAACAATCCCGAAAATAACGTAACTGTACCTAATGTTATCATTGCACGTTTAAGTAATTTGAAGTGGCGTTTTATTATATTGGGTGCTTTTTCATACGGATCTTTAGATTGTTCTTTATCATAAAGAAGTATTAAAGCAATAATAATAGTGAAAAATAACCCTGCTACCACTAAGATACTTAACAACCACCCTCTAGCCATATATATTTTCTCCTCTAAAATATTATTAAAAAATCCCAATTGGGATTTTTTGTTCTTATCACTATTTCAATTCTTGTACTAGTCTATAGAATGTTGATTTTTTACGCCCTATTTTTTTCATAGCTTCATCAAGGCTTAAAATACCGTTTTTCCATTCGTTAATAGTTTTTATTGTAGCTTCAGGATAAATGGCTTTCGGTCTACCTAACTTCTTTCCATTTTCTTTTGCAATGGCAATGCCTGCCTTTTGTCTGCTTTTAATGTTATTCCATTCTTGCTCTGCTTGAAAAGCTAAAGTCATTAAAACTATGTCGCAAATAAATTTATCCATCAGGTTAGTTTTATCTTTGTCAGTATTAAGTAAAGGCATATCTAACACTCTAATGGCTACTTTCATTTCTTTGATTAGTCTATTCCATTCGCTAATGATCCCGTCGTAATCTCGACCTAATCGATCTATGCTACTTATGTAAAGAATGTCGCCACTGTTAAGGCATTTGAGTAAATTGTTATACTTATTTCGATTAAAATTTTTTCCTGTTGCTTTTTCAATAATAATATTGTTCTTTAAAATTCCTAGATCTAAAAGTTCTTTTACTTGACGAGCTTCGTTTTGCTTATTACTTGATACTCGTACATAAGCATAAATATTTTTCATAAAGTCCTCCATCTTCCTTGAAATACATAGCTTTCTTGGAAGATATATTAATTATAATATAATGCAAAGTATGTGTCAATATATAGCTGAAAAAATGTTGCTAATAGAAGAAATGAACCGTTTTTAAACTTATATTGTCAAATAATATCAAAAAATATGTGTCCAAGAAAGCTATACACTTTTTTGGACACTTGTAAAAACTTCATAGCTTTAAAAGTTATGAAGTTTTTATTTGCAATAATAATCAATATTTAGGAGGGAAAGAAAATGTTATCAGAAAATTTACTTAAGCCACTAGAAAAAGTAACAGGTTACAAGTTTACTGGGGAGGGTGCTGATCTTTCAATGGACGAGGCAGGATATGCCATTTGTAAAAGAGCAAGTGAGGAATACGGCTTATCAGTAGCATATAGAGTTGAGCAGTTAAAATCTGGTGGACTATTCAACTCTACGACCGAAAACTGCGTAGTAATATTCAACCTTCAACACCCACATGATTATTTTAAATATGTACTTAGGTTTAAAAAACAAGGGCGTGTGCTATTTCTTACATTTTTCTATTATGGCAGTAGTAAAAACACTGGCAATATGAATAGAAAAGGAATTCTCGGTGCAACTATCAGGGCTGCTGTTGGAACAAAGCAATTACACCAAGAGGAGTATGATTACTACACTTTTTTAGAGATGGCTATTAGAGAAGCTTTTGGATAAACTGATGATCTATAATAGGTTAATCAAAAGGAGGATAGAAGATGTCAACAAATTTATATAATACTTGTTCTAACTGTCGTCTTTGTAATAGTGATGGTTACTGCGTTATAAAGGAGGAAAAAGTAAAACCCAACTCAACATGTTCTGATTTTGAAGAAAAATAACTTTTATTAATGGGGGTAATTTATATGCCAAATGATGGCTTTTTTAAATGTACTAATACAAAATGTAACTATACAACAAGATCTCTTGTTCAAGATCATGTAAAAGCTATTACATGTTCACAGTGTGGCAGTAAAATGTTAAAAACCTAAGATCAATAAATTGTTAGTAATAAAAAATGGACTATAACAAAGTTTGTCGTAGTCCATTTTGCGTATTATTTGAAGAACTATATTTATTAGTTGAGAATAAAAAAGGAAAATGTGTGTTTTCGTCGAATATATATTAATGCAATATTTTACATATTAAACCTAAAAAACTAGAAGTAATATGATTATAAACTCATAAAATAAAAGGAAAGTTTATCAAAGGAGATTGAGCAAAAAATGAAAAGCAAGATAACAACCATGTTAGTAGTAATTATAATGATGTTTCAAGCAATACCATTACATATTTTAGCCGATTTTAGGGGACATTGGGCAGAAAGTAGCATAGATCTATTGCGAGAAAATAATATCATACTAGGGGACGAAAACGGTAATATTAACCCCGACAACTTTATAACACGAGCAGAATTTACGGCAATTGTTAATCGTACATTTGAGTTTAATGAAACTTCAGATAATAACTTTATTGATGTAAGCCCTAACAGTTGGTACTATCAAGATTTTTCGATTGCTAAAAATCTAGGGTTTATTATGGGTGATGAGAATGGCATGGCGAACCCTGAAAGTAATATACGTAGGGTTGAAGTAGCTTTAATTTTAGCTAGAGTTTTAGGGCTTGAAAGTATCGGAGCACCAAACTTCCTAGATCATATGAGTATTCCAAGCTGGGGTATTAACGCAGTTTCGGCAATGCAGGAATATGGACTTATAAGAGGTTATGTAGATGGCAGTTTTAGACCTTTGGACGATATTACTCGTGCAGAAGCTTTTACGATTATAGCAAATATTATAAGATCAAGAGAAGAGGCAATCGAAACAGCAAGCACTGCACCTAATTTTGTAAATGTAAGTACAGTAAGAAGTAATCAAGTTAGTGATAATAATAGTCTAGACGATAGCAGTAATGACATTGCAAATAATAACCAAGGTGGAGGTAATATGCCACCTACAAATCCACCAGCACCACCAAGTCTACCACCAACAGACGGAAGTAATCCTACAATTATAATACATACAGAGTTTCCGAGTGGCGAAGTAACACAGAGTTATATAGACATTGAATACACAGCAACACCGAGCCAAGGGGCTGTAATTACCGAAATTTTCTATAGAACGAATGACGGTGCAGAAGATTTTATCTATATTGGCGAAGTAAGTGGCTTTACGCCAATGGGAGAGTTAGGCAGAGCAAGAGTATTTATTAGACCCGACGAAAATAACATTGTTTTTACGGTTAGAGATAGTGCAGGCAGAGAGGGGCATTTTACGGTTGACGCTACTCCTACTTTGAGTTGGCTTATTGAATATGAAAGAGATGAAGAGATATTTAAAACAAACCCTAGAGGGCATGAATTTGTTGCAAATATGCTTCTTATAAGTGCACAAGAGGGCGTAACAAGAGAGCAAGTTGAAGAAGCAATTGCCACTATAGATGGTAGGATTATTACTGTTAGACCAGATATTAACCATTATAGTATTAACTTGCCTCCACATGAATATGAGGAATTAAGAACTATAATAGAGCATCTTGAAACAGAGTTTTCAGATATAATTAGAAGAGCTACTATCAATGGAGTGGGTACTCTTGGAAGTGTTCCAACAAACGACCCATGGTGGACAGACAGGAGGTTTCCCTTTCGTAGCACTGAGTGGGGTTTTAGTGCTATACGTGTGCCTGAGGCTTGGAATTTCTTACAAACGCAAGAAACGAGAGAAGTAAGAATTGGTATCGTTGATGGTGGCGTTAGATATACGCATGAGGATTTACAAATACCAAGAAGAAATATATTTAATCGCCAAAGCATAGCAGGACAAAACCATGGAACGCATGTAATGGGTATTATAGGAGCTATTCATAATAATGAATTAGGTTTGGCTGGTGTAGTTAATACAAGCCGTAATAACTTGTTTAGCTATGATGTTGTTAGAGGGTTTAACGCAAGAGTGCTTGTTGATGATGTTATTGACGGTTTTAGATGGAATATTATTAATGGTGTAAAGGTAATAAACTTTAGCCTAGGTGGAGAAAACCTTTACGACCCTGAAACTCTCGACACCATGAGTTTTTATCTCAATCGTGGATATGATTTTGTAGTAATGCAAGCAGCAGGGAATGACGCTTCCAATGCAAATAACAGCTCACTGTTTCGCACACATACTTTGCCTGAAAATGATCCACGTCGCCAACGTGTAATAACAGTAGGTGGAACAAATAGGCGTGGCAATATAGCACCATTTTCAGATTACGGTACAATTATAGATATATTAGCACCAAGCGTAGATATTTATAGCACTTGGGCAGGGAGTGATGACGATTATTACATAACTAGAGGTACATCACAAGCAACCCCACATGTAGCAGGAGTTGTAGCCCTTGTATGGAGTTTAGACCGAGGTTTTACAGGTGCACAAGTTAGGGATATAGTTAGAGATTCGGGAGGGCTTACGATTTTTGATGATAGAAGTTCTGTACCTGAAAATCATAGATTGACTTACCATCAAGTAGACGCTTTGACGGCTGTTCAAATCGCAAGAAACGTAAATCCACAGCGAACAACAGGTCAGTTAGCAGGAAAAATACTTCCAGTAGGTGCAAATGTATTAGATCAAGGAATAGAAAATGCACGAGTAACAATACAATCGAATATGTATTTTCCTGAAACCACAGTGGAGTTTTTTGCCGAAGAGTTTACAGATAGCGACGGATATTTTTTCATACAAAACATACCAGCAGGAGCATATAGCGTAGAAATAACAGCTAATAGTTTTGCACCAGTGAGAACCACTATTTTTGTTGAGGTTGGCGTAACAACAAGAATAACAGAGCTTTTAGATATAGCACCAATTGTATTAGATAGATCATTTAGGATAGAGTTTATTACAAGTGAAATTGCAGGATATTCACCTTGGTGGTATACTACACAAATGAATATTGCATATGAATATGGTATGCGAGGTGCTACATATTCAAGATATGATCTAGGAACAGGAAACTTTATAAAATTTCCAAATCCACCAAATCCCCAGTTTAATATTTTACCAAGTTCAAACAGTAACTCAATGTCGTTTAACATAAATTCATTACAGGACGGAAGATTTGAGTTTGAAGTTAGCTTTGCAGTTGATAATCGCCGACTTGATGAAGCCGAAGGCACGATCAGGGAGTTAATAACAATGCCTTTAGTGGTGAATATCTACAACGAGCAAGACGAGCTTGTTACTAGCTTTAATACTACGGTAATTAGTATACATTGGTGGTGGAGATTTAGAGCATTTGATATAATTGCAGAAAATGGAGTTTATAGGATTGTGCCAGTTAATGAGCTTTGGTTTGTTCCTGTATAGATTTTTTGAGCAAGCAAGAAAAAATATTCAAAAATTAACGTAACAGGCTATGATAAATTTTGTCGTAGTCTGTTTTTTTGTTCTAATTTATGGTTATAAAGTACAACCCTATTTCCATATACTTTTTTAGGTGAAGAGTTATGAACAACTTAAATAATGTAAAAAATCACTTTAAAAGTCAAAGTGAAGAAGAGAGAAAAAAGGCATTTACAAAGCTATGGATTAAAATAACTAATCAGATACTCAAATTGAAAAATTAATTTTACAAGCCAGTCCTGTTATATTATAATGTATATATGGGCTGGTTTGTTTTTATCAATCTCATGAAAGGAGATAGTCCAATGAAAGTCGCAATTTATTGCCGACTATCTGAAGAAGATAAAAATAAGCCAGATATGAAAGACAGCGAGAGTATACAAAACCAAAAATCCATGCTTGTACAGTATGCAACAGAAATGCAGTGGGAAATATTCGGTATTTATAGTGATGATGATTATACAGGGGCAGACAGAAAACGTCCAGAGTATAATAAACTTTTAGCAGATGCCGAAAATAGGAAATTTGATATTGTGCTTTGTAAAACTCAATCAAGATTTACAAGAGAGTTAGAAATGGTTGAGAAGTACATACACGGTCTTTTTCCCCTATGGGGCATAAGATTTATTAGTATTGTAGACAATGCCGACACAGACAATAAAGGCAATAAAAAATCTCGTCAAATTAACGGTTTAATTAATGAATGGTATCTTGAGGATCTATCGGATAATATTAGAAGCGTATTAAAAAGCAAGAGAGATCAAGGGCATTACATGGGTACAACTGCTTTGTATGGTTACAAAAAGAATCCCCAAAAAAAGGGTCATCTAATCATTGACGAAGTTTCAGCCGAAATTGTTAGAGAGGTTTTTAACCTTTTTAATCAAGGCTATGAAAAAGCTGAAATTGCTTTAATGCTAAATGAGCGAAAAGTTCCCACCCCGTCCGAGTATAGACAGCTTAGTGCTGAAAATGAAGAAAAAGCACCAAAAAATAAAACTGCTCAATTATGGAGGTATCCTACTATAGCAAAGATGTTGACTAATATCATGTATATTGGTCATATGGTGCAAGGTAGATCTGGTAGTATTTGCTATAAATCAAAGCAGGTTAAGCTCAAACCAAGGGAAGAGTGGTCTATTGTAAAGGATACTCATGAGGCAATTATTGATCAAGAATTATGGGAAAGTGTACAGCTTAAAATTAAATCGAGATATAGACCATTTGACACAACGACCGTAGGAATGTTTGCCAAAAAGGTTAGATGTGCAACTTGTGGCTATGTTATGCGTTCGGGAGTATCACGAGGGGTTAAATATTTTAACTGTAGAACCAAACAAATATCAAAAGATGCTTGTACAGGTGCTCATACAAATATCAATAAGCTTACATCATTCATTATAAACGAGTTAGAGATCTTTCGGAAAGAGTATCTTGATAAGGATAAAGTTTATGCTAACGTAGAATTTAATTCTAACCAAGAGGATAAACAAAAACTTCTTCTTACCCAAATAGGATCTTATGAAAAAAAGTCAAACGAATACACTAAAGTTATTAACGAGGCTTATTTTGATAAAGTAAAGGGTTTAATTGATGAAGAAGATTTTGTCGCTATAACTAAAGAAGCAAGAGAGCAAAAAGCTATGTATTTAAGGTTACTTGACGAGGTTAAAAACAAACTAGATAGTTTGGAGCAACAAAAAAGTAACTTGGTAGACAAAAAACAAGTTATTGAGGAAATTTTAAACACTCGTGAACTTAACAAAGTGATTGTAGATGCGTTAATTGATCATATTAAAGTCGGTAAAAATGATCGAAAAACAAATATACAATCTATAGAAATACATTGGAACTTTTAAGGTATTCAAATATATTTTTTAACAGTGCCAATTCATCTTTTCAGAACACGAAGTTTCAAAAGCATCTGCGGTAAATGTTATTAATAACATGGATGCAGCAAAATACAATATTATCCCAATATATATATCGCCAAAAGGGCGATGGCTTTTATACGATGGAGGGCTT